>CAZJCL010000019.1:6640-11912 GCA_964544025.1 uncultured Opitutales bacterium
AATGTGTTCCACATTTCGGAGGCGCCGTTGTTGAATCCGAGAACCGAGGGCGCGAAAAGCAGCCAGAAGCCGAGCAGAAAATTGAGCCAGCCGTAGCCTTCGAACCACGGTTTCGATGCCATGCTGAGGATGGCGACGACGGCGATGGCGATTCCCGCCAAGACGCTGTTCCAAGTGGCGGCGGCGACATCGGTGAAACCGAAAATCCACGGGGAAATCATCAGCCAGAAGCCGATGAGGAGATTAAACGCGCTGGCGATTTTTACTTGTAAGGGTTCGTATATTTCATCCATGGTTGATCCTCCATTTGGGTTGTTCCGGAACCACTGAATGTATCGGTAATTTTGAGGTACGCAATGGAGTGTTGCGGGGACGCGGCGGTGGTTTTCTTCATTTTGCCCTTGCGGCGGTGGTCGGAGCGCCTATTCATAACCCTTTTGTCACTTTTAACCATCCGTTCGCCTCATGAGCCTTCTTATCGGTTTTTTTACCGTCCTTCTGATCTTGGTCAGCCTGTTTATGGTTTTGATCATCCTGATGCAGAGGCCGCGTTCTGACAGCGGTCTTGGGGCGGCTTTGGGTGGCGGCGGCGCTGCTGACGCGGCCTTTGGCACGGAAACGGCGAATGTTTTGTCGCGGGGCACGATCTACTGCGCCATTTTCTTCTTTCTCGCCTCATTCGGTTTATACCTTGGGCAGATGTATCTCAATCATAGCGGCGTTGATCGCACCCGCGCGCTGCCGGAATTGCGGGCGGTGGGGGAACCTGCTGGAATGGCACCTGTCGTAACAGGCGAGGCCGCCACGGAAACGGCGACCGAAGAAACTTCGTCCGAGCCGCAAGCGGCCGCGGAGGAATCGCAGCCAACGGCCGGGGAAACTTCGGCCGACGCCGCTCCGGAAGCGCCAGTCGCTCCTGCCGAGACGGAAACGGAAGCGGTTGTTCCGACGGCGGATCCGGCTCCATAACTTTCTCCTTTTTCCTGTGAGTTTATTCCGCAATAGCGGGAGCCACATGGCGTATCGCCGGTGGCTCCCTCTTGTTTCTATTCTGGCGGCGATCTGCTGCGGCACGTTTACCTCTTTGGAGGCGCAGCGGCGGCTGGGTCCGCGTCCGATTCCGTACAGCGAGCTGGACCGCGAGGAAGGGGAACGGCGGCTGGCGGAAATGCGTCAGATGGGGATCGAGGGCGTTTACTCGTTTCTGTTTGAGCTGCGGGTGATGCCGCGGCGGGGGAAGGAAACGGTTTTTCGCGGTCAGATGTGGGGGAGCCGGAATGACGCGGGGCCGGTTTACCGTTACGACATTTGGGAGCCGGGTCGGCAGGAGGAGCGGGTTTTGCGGTTTCTGATTCAGAACGGGCCGCGGCCAGAAATGTGGGTATACGACAGTCCGGAAGCGGAAAACGGGGTGCGGCTAGTTGGAGTGGAGGAGATTTTTGCGCCGATTCCGGGAACATCGTTTGTCCCGTTCGACCTCCAGATGCCGTTTATTTATTGGGAGGATTTTTCGTATGAAGGGTTGAGCCGGGTGCGCGGGCGGTCGTCTCACGGATTTTTGATGGAGCCGCCGGCGGCGGTGGCGGAGGAGCATTCGTGGTTGCGGGGAGTGCGGATGTTTATCGACGCGGAATTCAACGCGATGACCGGCGCGGAAATCGCCGGGACGGACGGCGAGGTTTTGCGCGCGTTCAACATCATCGACATCAAGGGAATCGACGACCAGTGGTTTCCGAAGACGATCGATTTCCGCGACGAAACCACCGGAAACAAGACCCGGCTGTCGCTCCAGGCGGCGGCGATGCGGCTTCCGCGTGAACCTTTTTCTTTTAGTCCCGAAACGCTTGCGGAGCCACTTCCGGCTCTGCCGCGAGAGCGTTTCACTTTCTTTTAATTTTTCCAGGCTTCAACTGACAGATTTCATGCTACCCGTTAAAAAAAGATTAGGCGTCGTTTTCGATTTGGACGGAACTTTGGTGAACAGCATGCCGATGGTTTTGGCGTCGTTCGCCCACGCGATTAAGAAATTTCAGTCCGTTCCGGGACCGCTGGAGATTTTCGAAAGACTGAGCGGGCCGGCGGATATCTGTCTGCGCAATCTGTTGGACGACGAGTCGAATCTGCCGGAAGCGATGAGCCGGTTGCTGGATTACAACAGCAATCACCATCACCAGATCGTGCCGTTCGCGGGGGCGACGGAGATGCTGGAGACGTTGTTGAAAAGCCGGACCGAGGTGGCGCTTTGGACGGGGCGAGACCGGGCGACGACGGACGAGATTTTGAGCGCGCACAATCTCTGGAAGTATTTTCAGGTGGTGGTTTGCGGAGACGATTTCCCGAGCCACAAGCCGGATCCGGAAGGGTTGAGCCACATTATGGAGGAGCTTTCGCTGCAGAACTCGGATGTGTTGTTTGTGGGAGACGCGGATGTCGATGTGCTGGCAGGTTACGCGAGTAATGTGCCGACGATGTTGATCCGTCACGAGCGGAAGGTTTCGGAAAACATCAAGAGGCTTTGCCGCGAGTGGGTGGAAACGCCGCAGCAGGCGTACGAGATCGTTTTGGCGAAGGTCGCGACGGAGGCGGTGCCGCCTGCGCGGTGTTTTTGAGTGGGGTTCGGGGACTTGTCTTGAGTCTTGGTCTTCGGTTCGTAGGCTTTGCCCATGAACCAGAAATTTTCGCAATACGCTCATCCTGAGGCGTTGGTGGATACCGCGTGGCTGGAGCAGCACCTGGCGGATCCGGAGAGCCGGATTATCGAGAGCAACGAGGATTTGCTGCTTTACGACACAGGGCATATTCCCGGCGCGGTTCATATCGATTGGCGGAGCGATCTGCAGGACGACGAGGTGCGCGATTACATTTCGCCGGAGAAATTCGCGGAGGTTTGCCGGAAGAACGGAATCGGGCCGGAAACGACGTGTATTTTTTACGGGGACAAATCGAATTGGTGGGCTTGTTACGCGTTGTGGGTGTTTCGTCTTTTCGGGCACGAGAAGGTCAAGATTCTGGATGGCGGACGGGATAAGTGGGTGGCGGAGAAGCGGGAATTGACTCGGGAAAAACCGAAGTGGGCGGCGACGGATTATCCGGTTCCGGCGAAGCGGCATGACGACGAGATTCGCGCGTTTTTTCAGGATACGCTGCGGCAAAGTCAGGAGAAAAAGCCGTTGATCGATGTGCGTTCGCCGGGGGAATTTCGAGGGGAAGTGACGCACATGCCGGAGTATCCGCAGGAAGGGGTTTTGCGGGGAGGTCATGTGCCGGGGGCGAAAAGCGTGCCGTGGAAGCTGGCGGCGAACGAGGATTCGACGTTCAAGCCGGTGGATCAGTTGCGGGAGATTTATTCGGAAAAGTGCGCGCTGAATCCCGATGACGAGATCGTCGCGTATTGCCGGATCGGCGAGCGGTCGAGTCACACGTGGTTTGTGCTGACGTATCTGCTCGGATACAAGAACGTCCGGAACTACGACGGTTCTTGGACGGAATGGGGGAACATGGTGCGGGCGCCGATTGAAAAGGGGGATGGAAATTGAAGATGAGCGCGACGGAATACCCGGAAAAGCTGGCGGAGATTATCGAGTTTTTCGATCTGCTTCCGGATGAGGAGAAGCGGGAAAATCTGATTCTTTATGCGGACAATTCGAGGTTTCAGGAGCCGCGGGAAGGAGAGACGTTTACGCTGGAGGACGTGCGAAAGGATGAGGAATGCACGGATCAGGTCGGCGTTTATCTGACGGTTGATCCGGATCGGGCTTCGCATTTTCGGGTGACGCTCGGGCCGCATGTGCAGACGTTGACGAAGGCGATGACCACAATTTTGTGCAAAGGCCTGGACGGGCTGACGCCGGAAGAAGTGTTGGAAGTGCCGCAGGATTTTGTCCCGAAGATCGTTGGTGCGGATTTGATCCGGGCGCGGAGTCAGACGGTTTATTACATCCTCGGGCGGATGAAGAGCGCTTGTAAGGTGTTCCTCAACCGCGAGCGGGCGGACGCGTAGTTAGCGAGACCGCCTGAAGGCGGAACTCCAACCGGATTGAAATCAGGCGGAGCGTCTTTGGTCTTTGTGGATGCCTTCGCCGAATTCCTCGATCATTTTCCGGATGAAGGCGGGGATGTCGTCCGGGTTGCGGCTGGTGACGAGTCCGGCATCGACCACAACTTCCTGATCGACCCAGTTGGCGCCGGCGTTGCGGAGGTCGAGTTCGAGCGAAGGGTAGGAGGTCATTTTCCGGCCTTTGACGACGCCGGCGTTAATGAGAGTCCACGGGCCGTGGCAGATGGCGGCGACCGGTTTTCCTTTTTCGAAAAAGTGGCGGACGAAGCGGACGGCGTTTTCGTCGGCGCGGAGGGTATCGGGGTTTTTGACTCCGCCGGGCAGGAGAAGCGCGTCGAAATCTTCGGGGGCGGCGGCATCGAGGGGAACGTCGACGTCGAATTCCGCGCCCCAATCTTGGCCGTCCCACGCTTTCACTTTTTCGGAATTGGGCGAAACGATGACGGTTTCCGCGCCGGCTTCTTCCAAAGCGTTTTGCGGCTCGGTCATTTCGACTTGTTCAAATTGGTCGGCGACCAAGATCGCCACGCGTTTTCCCTGAAGTTGCTCGTTCATCCGAGAACAATAACCGTTGCGTCCGGAATCGAAAGCCGCGCCCCCGCAGATCAGGTTTTCCTTGATTCGCGCGGCGTGAAGCGGAGATGGTGGGGAAACTTGCCAGGAGCGGAGGGAGCCGCTAGGAATTGGCTTCATGTTACCGTTTTGGCAACCGCGCTTTCTGGCTGTTTTTGTGATGTTGATTGGGTGCGGCGTGGCGGGCGGCGAACCGGAGAGGAGGGTCTCGCGGGAGAAGGATTCGGGGTATCGCGGAATCTGGTTTACGCTGGGGCAGAAGTCGGAATACGGGGACAAATATTCGGGCGGTCTCGGAACCTACACCGCCAATCACGTGCCGATGGCGATTTATGCGGAGGAGGTGGGGAAGACGTTTTTCGTGTATGGCGGGGCGAAACCGGATTCGCGGCATTTGCTGATCATGGCTTCGTTTTACGATCATGAGACGCACCGGGTGCCGCGGCCGACGATCGTTCACGACAAGCAAGGCGTGATTGATCCGCACGATAATCCGAGTATCGCGCTGGATGGCGACGGGCATGTTTGGGTGTTTATCAGCGGGCGGGGGCGGAAGCGTCCGGGATTTAAATATCGGAGTGTCGCGCCGTGGAGCGTGGAGGAATTCGAGCTGGTTTCGGAGGAGGAGATGACGTATCCGCA
>CAZJCL010000019.1:12012-18868 GCA_964544025.1 uncultured Opitutales bacterium
AAATCCGGCGCGGGTTTTCGCGTATTCGAAGCGGGAGCGGCTGGTGTATACGGTGGATTTGAATTGGGACCGGGAGGGGAATCCGGTTTTGCTGTATGTGACGAGCGGCGGGCATCAGCCGGGGCCGGAGAACGAGCCGCGAAATTGGGAGATCGCGCATTGGGACGGGGAGGAATGGCGGAATCGCGTGGTGACGCGTTCGAGTCATAATTACGATCTCGGGAGCCTGCATATTTTTGAGGACCGGTGGATGATTATCGGTCCGACCGGAGAAGGGCCGCAACGTTGGGGAGCGGGCGGGGAAGTGGAGATTTGGGAGAGCCGGGATTCGGGGGAAACGTGGAAACGGGTTCGGGAGGTGACGCGGAATAGCGAGCGGAACCATACGTTCGTGCGGCGGCCGGAGAACGCGCGGGATCCGTTTTTCGCGTTTTGGGCGGATGGAAACACGGAGGAGCCGAGCGAATCGGTTTTGTATTTCGGGGAATCGTCGGGGGAGCGTTATTGGGCGCTTCCGGCGGCGATGAATGAGGAATTCGCGGAGCCGCGGGAGATCGCGAGCGAGCGGATCGGAAACGAGTGAAAATAGAAGGAAGAGAATGACGATGAGAACGATTTTGGGAATTTGGGTTTGGTGTTGGGCGGTTTTTGCGGCGTTGCCGGGGATCGCGGCGGAGGAGAAAGCGGCGGCGGATTCGCAGGAGGCAAAGTTCCGGGTTCTTGTTTTTAGTTACACCACCGGATTTCGGCACAAATCGATTCCGGCGGGAATCGCGGCGGTGGAAAAGCTGGGGCGGGAGAACGGCTTCGCGGTGGAGAAAACGGAGGATCCGGCGGCGTTTACGGAGGAGAATTTAGCGAGATTCGCGGCGATCGTTTTCATGAACACCAACGGCACGCTTTTCGATGAGGCGCAGCGGGCGGCGTTGACGGCGTATATTCGCTCGGGCGGCGGATATGTGGGGGTGCATTCGGCGTCGGCGACGGAATACGAGTGGGATTGGTATCGGGAATTGGTCGGCGCGCATTTCGATAAACATCCGAAGGTGCAACCGGCGGTCGTTCAGGTGGAGAATCGCGAGCATGTTTCGACGCGGCATCTTCCGGAACGTTGGGAGCACACGGACGAATGGTACAACTTTCGCCGGAATCCGCGCCACGCGACGCGGGTGTTGCTTTCGCTGGACACGGAAACGATGGAGGGGAGCACGATGAACGGCGATCATCCGCTGGCTTGGTATCGGGAATTCGACGGCGGTCGAACCTGGTACACCGCGCTCGGCCATACCGAGGAGTGTTATTCCGATCCGAATTTTCTCCAGCACCTCCTCGGAGGAATTCTCTGGGGTGCTGGAGAGAAATAAGGGGAGCGAAACGGATCGGTTATTTATCTTCGCCGGGGTAAATGGCGGTGGTTAGATTTCCGTTGATGTCGATGAAGCCGCGATACATGCCGGGGGTGTTGAAGGGCATGGCAATGTTGCCTTCTTTGTCCAACGCGATGAGGCCGCCGGTTCCGCCCATTTTCGCGAGTTTTTCGTGGATTCGGCTTTCGGCCGCTTCCTGTAACGACGCGCCGGTGTAGCGCATGACGGCCGACACGTCGTAGGCGAGAGCGCCGCGAATGAAGTATTCGCCGTGGCCGGTGGAGGAAACGGCGCAGGTTTCGTTGTCGGCGTAGGTTCCGGCTCCGATGATCGGCGAATCGCCGACGCGTCCGTGTTTCTTGTAAACGCGTCCGCCGGTCGAGGTGGCGGCGGCGAGGTTGCCGTTCCGGTCAAGGGCGACGGCTCCGACGGTTCCGTAATTATAACTTTGCGGGAGCGAGAGATAGGCTTGGTCTTTGTTCGCGGCGGCGGTCTCTCTTTCGTTGACGCGGCGCCATTGCTCTATCCGTTGCTCGGTGCGGAAATATTCGTTGTCGACCAGCTCCTGATTTTGTTCCTCGGCAAAAATTTCCGCGCCTTCGCCCATCAGCAGGACATGCGGAGATTCTTCCATGACTTTTCGGGCGAGCGAAATCGGATTGCGGACGCGTGTCACGGAGGCGATCGCTCCGGCTTCGAGAGTGCGTCCGTCCATGATGGAGGCGTCGAGTTCGGCGGTTCCGATGTTGGTGAGAACGGCTCCGCGGCCGGCGTTGAAAAGAGGGGTGTCTTCCAGAATGCGGATGGCGGATTCGACTGCGTCGAGACTGGAACCGCCTCGGTTCAGAATGGCGTGTCCGGCGCGGAGGGCTTCTTCGAGTTTTTTCTCGTATTCGGCGCGGCGTTCGGGCGACAAGTTGGAGGGAGCGCCGGCGCCGCCGTGGATGGCGATGGCGATGGGGGAGTCGCCGGTTTTGAGAATTTCGGACGCTTTGAAGGTGGAACCGGCGGGAAGGACCACGGATTTGAGCGCGGGGGAGGAATCGCCGTGGGCGACGGCGCGGATGACGGTGACCGTGCCGGCACCGGTGACACGGGCGTTTTCGCCGTCGAACACGACCGCGGTTCCTTCGTCGATGCCGACGCCGATATGGTCGGGATGATCTTCGACGGCCAATTGCAGGCGGCTGATACGGTTGCGTTCGGAGAAATGCTGGTCGACGATCGCGTCCGGCCAAAGACCGAGACCGTGATACATGTTCGGGATGAGTTTGCCGGTTTCCTTATCGCGGTCGCTGCTGGCGATCATTGTTTTCGACATGATTGCGGCTCCGGCGCTGGATCCGCCGATCGTCACGCCTTCCGCGACCCGGGCGCGGATCGCGTCGGTGAGGCCGGCTTCGTCGAGCGCGTTGATCAGTCGCCGCTGTTGTCCGCCCGGCATCCAGATCAGGTCGCTTTCCTGGATCGCTTTCCGTGCTTCGGCCGGTTTGTTCAGATCCAGAACGACGATGTCGCGGACTCCGAGGCGGCGAAATGTTTCGGCGTTTTTCGCGCCGCTCGCTTCCGGATCCTTGCTCGCGTGGGGAATGATCAACAGTTTCGGATTCGCGGAGTCGCTCAGGGAGATAAATTCTTTTCGCGTCTCGTCGCTGAAAGAGCCGCCGCCCGCGATGAAGAGGTTCCCGGCGGGCTTGGCCAAGAGGGAAAGCGGCAGAAACAGAGTGAGCAGGGTTAAGGTCCAACGTAGTAGGTTTTTCATGAGAGAGGTTTCGGGTTTGAGCAGGAATCGTGCCTCGCGTAGATTTTCGGGTCGATGCCGTGCTGGCGAACCATGCGGAAAAATTGGGAACGATCCATTCCGGCGTATCGGGCCGCCCGCGACATGTTGCCCTCGTGAAGCTTCAGGGCGTTGATGATGTAATGACGCTCGAAGTTTTTTTTGGCTTCGGCGAATCGGATGCCGCCTTCCACGGGAGCGGATTCGGTGGATTTCGAGGCGGCGCCGGCGATGTAATCGGGAAGATCGTCGACCTCGATCACCGGTTTGGGGTGCATGACCGAGAAGCGTTCGACGAGGTGTTTCAGTTCCCGGACGTTTCCCGGCCAGGAATACGCTTCCATCGCCGCGAGGGCATCGGGGCTGAACTCGATGGAGCGGCCCCGGTGAAATTCGTTGAAGAAATGGCGGGCGAGAAAGGGGAGGTCCTGGTGCCGTTTGCGCAGAGGCGGAATGGTTAACGAGATGACGTGCAGGCGGTAAAAAAGATCCGCCCGAAACCGGCCCTCCTGAGCCGCGACGCGCAGATCGCGATTGGTGGCGGCGATGACGCGGGCGTTGGAGCGATGGATGGTGCTTCCGCCGACGCGGGTGAAGCCGCCGTCTTCGAGAACGCGGAGCAGTTTCGCCTGGAGGTCGTAGCTGATTTCGCCGATTTCGTCCAGGAACAGGGTTCCGCCTTTGGCTTCCTCGAAGCGGCCCCGGCGCTGGGAAACGGCACCGGTAAACGCGCCGCGTTCGTGGCCGAAAAATTCGCTTTCGAGCAGATTCTCGGGAATCGCGGCGCAGTTGACCTCGATGAACGGCTCGTTTTTTCGCGGACTTTTGGCGTGGATCGCGTGGGCGATGAGCTCTTTTCCGGTTCCGGTTTCGCCCATGATGAGGACGCGGCTGTTGCTGATGGCGACCGCTTCCACCATGTCGAAAATCGATTTCATGGCGGGATCCCGGGAAACGAGTTTTTCCAAGCGGAAAGGGGCGGCTCCTTTATTTTCCGGCCGTTCCTGAAGGAGGACTTTGGCCACGCGGACTTTGAGTTCCTTGGCCGAAACCGGCTTGTAGAGGTAATCGGAAACGCCGATACGCTGCGCTTCGATCGCGGATTCGAGGCTCCCGTAACCGGTGATGAGCATGATCGGGATCGGGTTTCCTGCACCGCGGATTTTCCGGATGAGGTCGAATCCGCCCATCTTCTTCATCACCAAGGTGGTAATGACGAGATCGTATTTCTGCCTGCCAAGCATTCCGATGACTTTGGTCGGATCGGTGCAGATGGTGACGGTGTACGGTTTGGTGGAAAGGATCTCTTTGAGTTCGCGGCAAAACTCGGGGATGTCATCCACCACGAGGATTTTTTCAGGTTCGCCGTCATCGGGAGGAGCGGACTTCATCGAGTCTTCTTAAGCTGCTTCGCTCGACGTTGTCAAATCATCAACGAAAAGTTGATCTTTCGCCTCACTTTGGGAGTTCGCCTGAAGCGACGTGCCGGTTCGACGCCTATTGACGCTATGCTTGGAAGCTTCGCGGGTCGCCGGTTGATTTCTCGACGTGGGATCGCAAAACACTGGAGAACAGGCACTAGAAGTGGTGGCACGGGTGCTGCTTATGCGCGGATTTTGTATGCGACGAGTTATCCTTTTTGGCGCGGGCCCGCTGGGGCTGAACATTCTTGCATTTCTCATGGACCGTTCCGACCTGAAGCTGGTCGGGGTGGTCGACCTGAATCCGGCGTTGTCCGGGAAGCGGATCAGCGAGTTGGTGGAGGGAGGATTTTCGGATCTGGTTGTTTCGAATTCGCTTGAGGCGGCGCTAGCGGAGGCGCCGGAGTCTCCGGATGTGGCGGTGGTGGCGACGGTTTCGTCGATCCGGGAGCTTCTGCCGTGTATCCGGGAATTGGCGAAAAGGAAACTGGATATCGTGACGACGTGCGAGGAAATGACTTACCCGTGGATCCAGCATCCGGCGGAGGCGGCGGAGATCGACGATATTTGCGAGTCCAATGGCGTTTCCATTCTCGGGACGGGGGTGAATCCGGGTTTTTTGATGGATTACTTGCCGGCGGTTCTCTCGTCGATTCACCAGCGGGTCGACCATGTTCTTGTGGAGCGGGTGCAGGACGCGGCGGCGCGGCGGGTTTCGTTTCAGAAGAAGATCGGGGCGGGATTTAGTTTGGAAAAGTTCGAGCGGGAACGGGTTCGGGGATCGTTGCGGCACGTCGGCCTGCCGGAATCTCTTCACATGATCGCGGCGGTGATGAACTGGAATCTCGACAGCCAATCCGAGACGTTGGAGCCGGTTTTGGCCGCGACGGATCTGGCGACGGGTTACAAGTCGATCTCGGCGGGAGAGCTGGCGGGAGTGGAGCAGGTGGCGACCGGTTCGGTGGGCGGGGAGGAGAAAATCCGGCTTTGTTTCCGGGCGGCGGTGGGAGAGGAGAAACCGTTTGACCGTATTCTCATCTCGGGGAATCCGGGAGCGGAATTGATCATTCCCGGCGGGGTGAATGGCGATGTCGCCACGTGCGCGATTATCGTGAACGCGATCCGCGCGATCCAGCGGACGGGTCCGGGGCTGCGAACGATGGTGGACGTGCCGGTGCCGGCGTGGTCGGCTGGAACGGAGTTGGCTGCGACGCCGGTGTGAGTTCGTTTTCGCGTCAGCTGCGACCGGATCGGCGCGTTTTTGGCGTGTTGATAAAAACGCAACAACTGCGCGTGGGCGGGGGCGACATGGGTCGATTTTTCGGTGGGGCGGCGGATTTTTCCTGGTTTCGCATCGGACCCGGGGGCGCGCTACGAAGGCGTTTGGCCGGTTTGGCCTCGCCAAGTTCAATTAGGGTGGCATGATTTAAGCTTAATGGATTTGATTGCTTAGCTGTGTGACAAACTTTCGAAATGCAACCTGACAATTTCTCCAGTTTTTCCCTAACGTCCTGTGGTATTCAGGCCCAAACGATTATCCGCAACGCGGCTCCGGCCAGGCTTTACGAGGAGGCGGTTCGCGGTGGCGACAATGCCGTGATCCTCGCCAATGGCGGGCTGTGCGCTTTTTCCGGAAAAAAAACCGGGCGGAGTCCAAAGGACAAGCGGATCGTGTGGCATCCGGAAAGCGAGGGGGACGTTTGGTGGGGGCAGGTGAATTTGCCGTTGAGCGAGGAAAGTTTCTCGAAGAACCGGGAGCGCGCGATCGAGTATCTGAACAGCCGTCCGCGGATCTACGTTTTCGATGGATTCGCCGGATGGAGCCGGAAATACCGGAAGAAGATCCGGGTGATTTGCTCGCGTCCGTATCACGCGTTGTTCATGCACAACATGTTGATCCGGCCGACGGCGGAGGAGTTGGAGGAATTCGGCGAGCCGGATTACGTGATTTACAACGCGGGCGGTTGCGAGGCGGATACGGCGGTCGAAGGCGTGAGTTCGACCACCAGTGTGAGTCTTTCCTTCGAGCGCGGTGAGTTCGTGATTCTCGGCACGGAATACGCGGGCGAGATGAAGAAGGGCGTTTTCACGGTGATGAATTATCTCATGCCAAAAGCGGGCGTCCTGCCGATGCATTGTTCCGCGAACGAAGGGGAGGGCGGCGATGTTTCCCTCTTTTTCGGGCTTTCCGGAACCGGAAAAACGACGCTCTCGCACGATCCGGCGCGCCGGTTGATCGGGGACGACGAGCATTGCTGGTCCGACGAGGGGATTTTCAATATCGAGGG
>CAZJCL010000020.1:0-7835 GCA_964544025.1 uncultured Opitutales bacterium
CTCCTAATCCCCCGCATACAAAAACGCCGCCATATCCCGCGCCTCCTCCTCCCTCACCCCCAAATCCGGCATCGCGCTCCCCGGATTCACCGCCTGCGGCTCCCGGATCCACCGCACCAAATTCTCCGGCACATTGGTCAAAGTCCCCGCGATATAAATCTGATTCCGGAAATCCTCCAACTTCGGCCCCACTCGTCCCCGCGCCCCGCGAATCCCCGGGATCACATGACACGCCCCGCACCCGTAACGCTCCACCGCCCGCTTCCCCCGCAAAACATCCGCCCCCTCCAGCCCCCAAACCGGATCCGCCGGATACCGGTGCAACCCCTCCCGCGCCAAATCCCAAAACACCGCCGCCGTCAGCAAAACCCCAAGCCCCGCCAACACCACCGTCAAATTCACTGGACGTTTCCCCTTCATCCGCAACCCGGCAAAAAGTAAAAAATCGGAACCATCTGCATCAAAATCGTCACGCAAAAAAACACGTTCGCCACCGCCCCCGTCCGCGCCGAAAAAACCTCTCCCGCAAAACCCTCCCCGCGTCCCCGCAAATCCCGCCGCAACCGCCACGAAACCGCCGTCGCCCAAACCGCCACCCCCAACATCGCAACCCCCACCGCCACCAGCAACCCCGTCACCGTCCCCGATCCCCAGCCCGACACACACCCGAATTCGGCCACCGCGTACGAAAGCCCCAAATGCAACATCCACGCCGTCCCGCCGCCGACCCACGCGAACCGCAACGCCCACCGGCTCACCGGCTTCCCCGCCGCTCCCGAACCGCTCGCCTGTATCCGTTTTCTCATTTCGCAATCCAATGCGGCGCCACGTAAAGCACCGCGAAAACCGCCAGCGCCGCCACCCCGTTAAAACACCAAAACATCCCCGTCAACTGCATCTGCAAACCCATCGGCCCCTCCACCTCCCGGTCCTCCCGCAAACGCAGCAACGCCGATCCCGCCATCAACAACCCCACCGCCACGAAAACCAGCAACGCCCACGAAATCACATAAAAGACCGACCCATACGCATTCGCCCCCGGCCCGAATCCAAGTCCTCCCAAATACACGCCGTTCATCCCCAAAAACAAAATCCCCAATCCCGCAGCCCCGCCCAGCCCAACCGCCGACCGCAGCACATCCCCCGCCCAAAACCGCGTCTTCGCCCAAACCGCCGAACACCCCGCGCCCGCCAAAACCAAATGCGCCGCCGCGCCCCGCCAAACCTCCGGCAACAAAATCCCCCCCTGCGGCCACCGCTCCGAAAACAGCCACAAATAAAAATAACAATAAAACAGCACCGCGAACCCCATTCCGCACATCGCCAGCAAAGCCGCCATTCCCCACCAACCGACCGCGTCCGCTCCCGTCGTGAAAAGCGGCACTCCCGCCCGCTCCGGCAAATCGCTCCGCCGCAGCCTCTCCAGCTCCTTCGCCGACGGATGCAACCACCGCGTAAACAGCCCCGTCACAAAAATAATCCCCAGCGGAAACACCCAATACCATTCCGCCAGCACCCCCAAAAACGCCACCGTCAATCCGACCGCAGCCAAAATCGGCAGCCGCGACGGACCCGCCAAATACTGCACCGATTTCACCTTCCCCGAAACCGGATCCGTACTCAACGTCGCCCGCCAAGACAACGGCGCTCCCTCCAGCGCGTCGCACGCCCGCGCCCCCTTCTCATCCTCCGGCGTCACCCCCCGGCGCCACTCCGATTCCCCCGCCGGCAGCATCGGCGGACGAAAGAAACTGAATATCGGCGTCCGCGATTCCACCGACCACTCCAGCGTCTGCCCCTGCCACGGATTCGCCGAAGCGCGCTCCCCTTTCTTCCGGCTCCACGCGACATTCCACGCGATCACCAGAAATCCGACCGCCATCAAAAACGCACCCGCCGTCGCCGCGATATTATACCCATCCAACCCCAATTCCGACGGATACGTATACACCCGCCTCGGCAACCCCAACAATCCCATGATATGCATCGGGAAAAACGTCAGATTAAAACCGGCAAACATCAGCCAAAAACTCCATTTCCCCAACGCATCGCTCATCATCCTCCCAACGAACTTGGGAAACCAGTAATGCAATCCCGCGAACACCGGAAACACCACACCCCCAATCAGCACATAATGAAAATGCGCCACGATGAAAAACGTGTCATGCACCTGCCAATCGAACGGTGCCACCGCCACCATTATCCCCGTAAAACCGCCTAGAACGAAAATAAACAAAAACCCCAAAACATACAGCATCGGCGTCGCCAAACTCGGACGCGTTCCCCAAAGCGTCCCAATCCAGGCAAAGACCTGAATCCCGCTCCCGATTCCGATCATCAAACTCGCCGCCGTGAAAAAACTCATCCCCAGATCCGGAAGCCCGCTCGTATACATATGATGCATCCACAATCCGAAACTCACGAATCCAATCAACAAAATCGAAACCACCACATACGAATACCCGACCAGCGGACGCCGCGCAAAGGTCGCCACGATAGAACTCACAATCCCCGTCGCCGGCAAAAACATGATATACACTTCCGGATGACCGAAAAACCAGAACAGATGCTGCCACAACAAACTGTTCCCTCCCCCGTTCGGATTGAAAAAATGCGTCCCCGCCACCCGGTCCAGCTCCAGCAACGTCGTCGCCATCAACAAAGTCGTAAACGCGAATATCATCATGAACCCCGTCACCAGCATCGTCCACGCGAAGATCGGCATCCGGTCCAGACTCATCCCCGGCGCGCGAAGCTTCAGAATCGTCACCACCAGCTCCACCCCCGCCGTCAGCCCCGAAATCTCCACCATCGCCAGCCCCAGCACCCAAAAGTCCATCCCCTTCCCCGCGTACTCCGGCCCCGACAAAGGCGTGTAGGCAAACCACCCCGCATCCGGAACCGTGCCGGTAAAAAAGCTCGCGTAAAAGATAATACCTCCAAACAGATACACCCAATAACTGAACGCGCTCAACCTCGGAAACGCCAAATCCCGCGACCCGATCATCAACGGCAATACATACAGCGCCAATCCCTCCAGAAACGGAACCGCAAACAAATACATCATGGTCGAACCATGCATTGTAAACAGCTGATTATACACCTGCGGACCCATGAAATCGTTATCCGCGAACGTAAGCTGTATCCGCATCAACAAAGCCAGCACCCCGCCCGCGACAAAGAAAGCCATCGCGGTCATCATAAACCGCTTCCCGATTTCCTGATTGTTAACGATGCAAAACCACGAACCCCAACCGTCCGGCCCTCGCCACTGACGGTCCAGCAACTCCTTTCTTTTCTCTAAATCCAGTTCCGCCATCGCCTATTCCAATGTCCCCAGATAATCGACCAGCGCCTGCAACTCGTCTCCGTCCATATAGCTCCGCGGCATCTTGTTCCCCGGCTTGATCGCCTGCGGATTCGCCAGCCATCCCGCCAGATTCCCCGCCCCGTTCCCGACCGTTCCCGCCCCCAGCGTCAGCCGCGATCCGATATGCGTCAAATCCGGCCCCGTCCTCCCGTCCGCCGCCGTCCCGCGAATCGCATGACACGTGTGACACGAGTTCGAAAAAAACAATTTCTCCCCCCGCAAAAGCTCCGGCGTTTCCGGCGCCGGATGCGGCCTCCGCCGCTCCGCCACCCACCGCTCCCACTCCTCCGCCGGCAGCGCCACCACCTCCAACGCCATCAACGCGTGCTGCCTCCCGCAAAACTCCGCGCACTGCCCCCGCCAATTCCCCGGCTCCTCCGCCCGAATCCAAAACCGGTTCGTCACTTCCGGCAGCATATCCATTTTCCCATGCAGATTCGGCACCCAAAAACTATGCACCACATCCGCCGATTTCAGCTCCAGCAAAACCGGTTCCCCCGCCGGAATATAAATCTCGTTCGCCGTCACGATATCCAATCCCGGATAACGCACATCCCACCACCATTGATGCCCCGTCACCTGCACCAGCACTCCCTCCGCCGGCCCGCGCACCGCCAGCGTCACCTGCAACGAATAAACCAAAAGCCCCACCAAAACCACCGACGGCACCGCGATCCCGCCCACCGCCACAAAACGCATTCCCTTCCTTTCGCTCCCCGTCCTCCTCACCAGCACCGCCATCGCCGTCAACCCCATCACCACAACAAACACCGCCCCCAAAACCCCGAACATCACCCACCAAAGCGTCGCGATCTCCCCCGCCTCCGCACTCGCCGGATGAATGATCGACTGCCGATGCTCCCCACATCCCACCATCCCCCCGCACCCAACAATTAAACTATACCTCCAAAACCTCATCCCAAATACTTCTTCATTTTAACTTCATAATTCAAACTTCCCTAAAATCCCCCCTGTCCCACCATCACATATTCCACCAGCAACCTCAGTTCCTCTTCCGTCAATTTCCCATCATACGACGGCATCGCCACTCCATCCGGCGGACGCAAAATATACGCCCGCAATTCCTCCTGCGAACGCACCGCCTCCAACGTCGCCAAATCCACCGCCGCCCTCCGGCCCACGCCCGCCACGCCGTGACAACTCGTGCAACCGTGCCGCGCGAAAAGCAGCCGCCCCGCCTCCGCGTCCGCCGTCAACGTCACCCCCGCCGGCAGCGGCAACGGATCCGGCTTCGGCCAACCCGTCCACGGCGAACTCATCCGCAACCCCGTCAACCCGACCACCCCAATCACCACGACCGCCACCACCGCCACCGCCCACGGCCGTTTCGCCATTCCCCGTTTCGAACTCCGGTCCACCAGCGGCAACAAAACCATCGCCAGGAACAACGCCACCGGAAACGCCACCAAAAACCACGGCGCGATCCACGACGGCAGCAATGCGATCAATCCGCTGTACCACGCCCACCACCACTCCTCCGCCGGAAACGCGTAACTCGTCAAATTCGCCTCCGGCATCAACGCCGCCGGCCCCCGCCACCACGCCAACGCCACCACAATCCCGAAAACCACGACCGCCATCGCCCCCGATTTGATCGCCGTCTCCGGATGAAACGTCTCCCCCTTTTCCGGATCCTCCGCCTGCTCCTCGTACATCTCCTTCTGCTCTTCCGCCGTATCCACCTCCTCCTTACGCTCTTCCTTCGAAGTCACTCCATGCAGAATCACCAGATACAAATGCCAAGCCACCGCCCCCACCATCAGCATCGGCACAAAAATCACATGTACCGCGAAAATGCGCGTCAACGTAGTCGCCCCGATCTCCCGCCCGCCCTGCACAAAAACCGCCAATCCCTCCCCGATCCACGGCACCCGCGAAAACATATGCAACGCCACCCGCAACGCATAAATCCCCCGCTCGTCCCACCGCAAAACATAACCGGTGAACGACATAATTAATACCGCGAAAAACAACACAACTCCCACCAGCCAAGTTCCCTCCCGAGGAAACTTATATCCCGCCACTAGCACCTGCCGCAACACATGCCAAAGCACCATAATAACCATCATTCCCGCGGACCAATAATGCAACGCCCGCACAAACCACCCCAATACCTGATCCTCTGTAATATATTTAACGCTCGCATACGCTTCATCCAAACTCGGTGTATACGTCAAACTCATCGCCGCCCCCGTCGCCACCAGCACCGTCAGCAACAAAAGCAGCGCCGCCCCGTCCCCGTAATACCACGGTGTTTTCGCCACCCGCCGGTCCAGTGCCGTATCCCAAATCGGCTTCAACCCAAACCGGTCCACCGCCCAATCTCGCAATCGCCTGAACATCCTCAAAACCTCACGTCACCGCCGGCAACGAAAACAGATCGATCTCCAAAACCCCGTCCCGCACCCGGTTCGCGTATCGAAAAAGCGGCATCGACGGCGGCCCCGCCCGGTTCGTCCCGTCCTCCGAAAAAATCCCGCCGTGACACGGACAAAAGAACCAGCCGCTCCCCGGATCCCACGTCACCGGACAACTCAAATCCGTGCAATTCCGCGAGAACACCACCACCTCATCCGCCGTCGGCCGCCAAACGAAAACCCCCTTCTCCGGTCCCTCCGCCCAATCCTCCGACGGAACCGGAACATTCACCTTGCTCACCCCCTCCACCGTGAACGCCGCCATCTCGCCCACCGGCACCCAAAGCTCCTTCGGCCGCCTCCGCAACACCGGCGAAAGCGACATCACCAACGCCGGAATCGCCACGATTCCCGCGACAATCATCCCCCCTCCCGCCAGCGCGAGCCTCATAAATCCTCTTCTATTCATAAGCAGCGGCCTCCCGATTTTTCCGATTCATTCCGGTTCCCTCCGGAGCAACGCGAATTGTAACCCGCCCCATTCGCCCAAGCAAGATTTACCTCCGCCCTTCTCCCCCCGCTTCACCGATTCCCGTCGCCTCCGCCGCCAAATCCCGCCTCACTCCACCCGAAACAAATACGCGGCCTCCTCCAAATCCTGCGCCGCCAAATCCAGTTTCTCCATCAGATCGTCCAGTTCCAATTGCAACTCCACCGATGGATTCCGCAACGCCTCCACCGCCTCGCGATTTAGATTATGACGCAAAAACCGCACCTGATCGCCAAATGCATCCACCACCCGTTGCGCGTGTTCCTCCGTCTGCCGAATCCGCGCAAGTGTCTGCTCATATTTTCCCCGACTGGTATCGAGCTGCTGTCGACTCGCGCTGCGAATAACCGGGTCCACGTACTCATAAATCCGCCGCTCCCAATCCATAAAATACGACCGCGCCGCCTCCTCCATCCTCTCCGCCGCCAAGCGCAATCTCTCCATCCGAAGCTCGACGCCGACATACTCCCGGCTCAACGTCTCATAACGCTGCCGCAAACTCTCCTCTCCCGGCGACTGAATATACCCAAACGCCTCTTTCGCCACCGCGAGTTGATCCCGAACCACCAAATGCGCGTCCCGGGCATCCTCGATCCGCAACACCAGATTGTCCTGACGCGATAAACTGAACCGGTCCGACGCCATTTCCTGCACCGTCTGGCATCCGGAAAAAACCGCCGCCGCCGCGCCCACGAGAGCAACAACAAACAGGTTGCGTCGACCCGCGCTCGAAAGGTAACGAAATGGATTAATAACGTTGCTGGCTTTCCGTAGAAAAATCATCTGCTTTGCTTTATTATTTAAACTTCAAGTTCACTCTCCTTCTCTCCACTCGTCGCCGCCGATTATACGCGCAATCACTTACAGGAATAATCGGGCGCGACCTTACCGAATCGCGGGGAAATCCCTTGAAACCCGCGCAACCCGCTTCCGGTCGTTTGACTTCGTGCCACCCGCGGCGACGTTTCGTACCGATGCGGTGGATTCCTGAACCTGAAGTCGAATCCGCCGAAAACAACTCACGGGAGGAATCGCGCATGTTAAAAACAACAACAAATTATCTACTCATCACCGGTCTCGCCGCCGCCTTGCTCACCGGCTGCGAATCGATGCCGGGAACTCGAAAACAACAGGGAGCCGCCATCGGCGGTGCCACCGGAGCGGCCGCCGGAGCAGCCGTCGCGGGCTCGGACGACCGTCTGCTCGGAGCGATCATCGGAGGCGTCATCGGTGCCGGAGGCGGTTATGTCATCGCCGCCAACACCGGAGCCGTCGAAGAGGAAGATCGCCAAGCCGTCGCCGAAGCCGCGACCAAGGCACAGCAAAATCCGGCAACGCCCGAACAAGCCCGCCAAGCCGAAACCGCCGATGTCAACGCCGACGGATTCGTGACCATGGACGAAATCGTCGCCTTGAGCGACGCCGGCTTGACCGACGAAGAAATCATCCAACGCCTCGAAGCGACCGGCCAACTCTTCGACCTCACCGACGACCAACAAGCCGATCTCGTCAGCGAAGGCGTCAGCCTCGTCGTCAT
>CAZJCL010000020.1:7935-16063 GCA_964544025.1 uncultured Opitutales bacterium
TATCCGCCCGACGCCCGCCTCGCCGATTTCCGCACCTTCGACGACCGCCGCCTCGGGCTCTATTACTTTTATTACCTCCGCTCCAGCAACCCCGCTCCCGTCGAAATTTCCCCCGCGGCCGAAATCGATCTCCAAAAAGTCTTGCTCGAACGCGGATTCTCCGCCGCCGATCTCGAGTCGATCGAAAAAGGCATTCCGCGAAAAGGAATGCCCGCCGCCGCCCTTTTCGCCGCATGGGGCCCACCCCTCCACAGCTACCGCACCCAAACCTCCGACGGCGAAACCATCCAACACATTTACATCGACGAAAACGGCCAACAAATCAGCATTTTCGCCCAAAACGGCCGCCTCAACTTCTAGCCGCCGCCGCGCCAAACCAGCGCCCTCCGCTTCCCCTCAAAGGGTCTGATTCCGCAAAATCTTCCCCGGCCGGGCCTCCGTATGCCCGTCCTCCGCCACCACGATTTCTCCGTTCACGATAACCCACGAAAAACCGGTCGCGTATTGATGCGGTTCCTCAAACGTCGCGTTATCCTGCACGCTCTCCGGATCGAAAACCACCAAATCCGCCGCGAAACCTTCCGCGATTTGACCGCGCCCTTGTAACCGAAACGTTGTCGCCGGAAGCGAAGTCATCCGCCGCACCGCATCTTCCAGCGTCAGAATCTCTTGCTCCCGAACGTAGCGAGCCAAAACGCGCGCCGAATTTCCGTAACCGCGCGGATGCGGCACGCCCGATTCGAAAGCACGAACGCCGCTGTCGGAAGCGATCATCGTATTCGGATGCCGGATAAAATTCCGCACATCCTCCTCGTTCATGCTGTGAAACACGCCCTGAGCCCCGCCCTCGCTTTCGATTTCCAAAATCAAATCGATCTGCGCGCGAATATCGTTCCGACCGTACTTCTTCATCGCCGCCGCCGGCACCCGCAAACCGTTCAAACTCGGATCCGCGCCAAACGACGCAATTGCCGCGTATTCAAAATCCTCCCGCTCCGCCGCCCGAAGACTCGCCAGCATTTTCTGAACGATCTCCTCCCGCGTTTCCGGATCCGCGATCCGTTCCCGAAATTTGTCCCGCCCGCCTTCCCGCGCCGAATCCGGAATCAACTGCCGCATGCCGGTGCTCGACGCGGTATACATATATTGATCCTGCGTAATATCGATCCCCTCGCTCCGACTCCGATCAATAAGCGACAACACATTCCCGCTCTGCCCCCACACACGGTTCCCGGAAACTTTAATATGCGAAATCTGCGCGCGAACCTTCGCCTCGCGCGCGATCGACACCAGTTCCTCGATCGCGGCGATCACGGCATTTCCCTCGTTGCGCATATGGCTGACATAAATCCCGTCGAAATCCGCCGCCACCTTCGCCAGCTCCACAATCTCATCCGTCTTCGCGAACGTTCCCGGCTGATAAATCAAACCCGTCGAAATCCCCACCGCCCCGGCCTCCATCGCCTGCTTCACCAATCGCTTCATCTCCGCCAACTCTTCCGCCGACGGCGCACGGTTCGTATTCCCTCCGATAACCTTCGCCCGCACCGAGCCATGGCCGATCAAGCTCGCCACATTCGGGGAAATCCCGGTCTCCTCCAGTTTCCCGTAATACGCCTCCAAATCCGTCCTCGAACTTCCGCAATTCCCCAAAATCAGCGACGTCACCCCCATCCGCAAAAAATTCTCCGCCAACGGCAACCGCTCGATATTCTCCGCGTGACTATGCACATCGATAAACCCCGGCGCCACCACCCGCCCCCTCGCATCCAACTCCCCCTCGCCCGCCCCCCGAATCTTCCCCACCGCCACGATCTTTCCACCGGCAACACCCACATCCGCAAAAACCGCCGGATTCCCCGTCCCATCGATCACCCGCCCATTCCGGATGACCAAATCATAATCCACCGCCTGCGCAAACAAACCAAACGCACCCACCAAAACCGAAGAAAGAATAGCAATTTTCATCCGCAATCCCTTACCCAACACCCCTCCCAAAAGCCAGATTTTTCCCATCATGAGCCAAATCGCCGTGAACCGACTTTCTCTTCCCTTCTCCGAAAAAACTACTTGCCTCGGTCGCATTCCGTCTTTTCTGTCATTACAGAAAAGATAAAACACTCTAACCAACTTCCGCCAACGTCGCAAAATCATGAAAAGCACCAATAATCCCCAGCCCACCGGACGCATCGTCATCGCCGGAGGCAACGGCTTCCTTGGACGAAATCTCGCCAACGCGTTAATCAAGCTCGGGTGCGATGTCGCGATCCTCACCCGCAAACCTTCCAAGACCGCCAACTCGCCGCGTCAAATCCACTGGGACGGACGAAACCTCGGCGATTGGGCAAAAGAACTCGACGGCGCGACCGCCTTGGTCAACCTCGTCGGCCGGACCGTCGACTGCATCAAAACTCCCGACCACTGCGACGAAATTCTCCGTTCCCGCGTAGAAGCCACGCTCGCTCTCGGAAAAGCGGTCCGCGCCATCGACCGCCCTCCTCCGGTTTGGGTTCAAATGGCCACCGCCCACCGCTACGGCGATCCGCCCGAAGCCGTTTGCGATGAAAATTCCGCTTTCGGATACGGCTTGGCTCCGTTCGTCGCGAAAGCCTGGGAGGAAGCTTACGAACAATCCAAACTCCCGGAACAGCGCGGCGTCGTTCTCCGGACCAGTTTCGTGCTGGGAAGAAACGGCGGCGCGCTCCGCAGCTTGGTGAAGTTGGCGCGCTGGGGATTGGGAGGAAAAGTCGGACACGGCCGTCAAGGAATCAGCTGGATTCACGAAACCGACATGAACCAACTTTTTCTCCAAAGCATCGTCGATAAAAACATGTCCGGCCCCTACATCGCCACCGCGCCGAATCCGGTTTCCAACGCCGAATTCATGCGCACGCTCCGAAAAATTCTGCGAATTCCGATCGGACTTCCCGCCGCTGAATGGATGGTCCGTCTCGGCGCGCCGCTCGTCCTGAAAACCGATCCCGAACTCGCCCTCTACGGCCGCTACTGCATTCCAGCCCGTCTGCAACGCGACGGCTTCGTCTTCCAATTCCCGCACCTCGCCCCCGCGCTGCAAAATCTCCTCCAGCGCAATCCGTAATCCATAGCGTCGGCAGGAGCTTCTTGGTTTCCACCGGTCACCGCGACCTCGGTTTCCGCTTTTGCTTGAAGCTTATCGGAACACTGGAATCGGGAAAATGAGCCCGAATCTCCAGTTGCCCGCCAAGTGCGCCAACGGCGGCGTTCAAAGTGCTTAGTTTCGCATCGCTGCGATTTTCCAGCCGGGACACGGCCGCCTGCTTAACCCCCGCCTTCTCCGCCAACTCCGCTTGGGAAAGTCCAAATAATCTTCTCAAATCCCTCAACGTCAGATCAGTCGCCGCGCTTTCCTCCGGAGCCAGAAGCTGTGTAAAACGCCGGACCATCCGTTCCGCGGTTCGGTAGATTTCGACAGGACCCTCTCCATATCCGGCATCCTCCTGAAAAAGTCCGAATCCTTTTCCCGGCCTATATTCAGCTGTTACCAAATGCTTTCCCCGCCGGACATCGATCCACCAGTTCCCAGACGGCTTGTGCGGCGGATCCACGGCAACCTCGCAATCTGGAAGGACTTCCTTCAGGAGATTCTGAAAATCCTCAATTGGGTTTCTCATATTACACCGATGGAATATGTCTCCAGAAATCCGGCTGTCAAGCTGCCCCGCTTACGCTCTCAGATCGTCCGTCCGTCGGCCGTCGTCACCGGCCTTGTCTAGAAGCACGCTGCCATCGAGAGCGATGATTTTGAGGGAACCGTTTTCACCCACCAGAGTGTTGTGCATCCTGCTTCGATATCGCCTGAACGGTCCATCGGCTTTCCGGCGATTGTCCTCGTTCGGCGCATACATCCGTCCATCGCTTTTCCAGAGTTCGGGATCATAGATCACCCCGGAAAATTCATCTTCCACTCCGTTCAATGTTTTCCGTAAAAGAAGAAGGGCTTCGTCCGCCGAGCCAACCGCTTTCGCAGAATCGAGCCGCTCGAGAAAAATCTTCAATCTCTCCTTCTTCGGCAACATACGCGCAACCAAACCAAAGCGGTCCGAGAGACCGCTCAATTACCTGCTCTTCAACCCAATCACTCCGCCGCGCCCAACCGCTCCCGCAACGCGTTCGACCAGTTCGCTACCGACGTATTCCCCTTCAGCTCTACCTCCGTCCGGTCTTTCGCCATCGCGAAGGTTTGCGGGAGGTTTAGAATCTGATCGATGCTGATCAGGATCGGGCCGTTGCGGTGGTCGTGCGGCAGGTTGTCCAAACGCAGCTGGCTCACCGGCTCGTCGAACAACGACGCGTAAAGCGCCACTCCCGCCATCGTTCCTTCCGCTTCCACCGCGATCTCTTTCCCAGCCAGATCCGGCGCTTTCCGGATCGCCGCCAGCGCCTGACGCAGATCCCAAACACGCATTCCGTCGAGCGTTTGTCCGAGCAATTGAAAACTCCGGGTGATCGTATCGCCGCGGTTCGGACGCGGTTCCTCATAAAACGTCGGTCCGATTCCGCGCGTCGCCACAAAAACGACCGCCGCCCCTTCGTCCGTCAGTTTCCGCAACTCCGCCATCGCCTCCGGATCCGCCTCGGGCCAAACCACCGAACGCGCTCCCGGCCCCACGATCTGCTCCACCCGCTCCGGCGAAACCGCCGACTGAAGCGCCGACAGCGCGTTCAACCAGCCGTCGTTGTTCAACAACTTCACCACCACGCGATCCGGCGATTGATCCTTTTTCACCAAAGTCCACGTCCGCAACGTGATTCCCTTTTGCGGCGAAAATTCGTCCGCCCGCAATTCCAGCGAATCCAGATCCGCCGTCAAAACCCGCTCCAGTTTCGTTTCCTCCGCATCCGTCGGCCACCCGGCGAAAGTTTTCGCCTCCAGCATCTCCATCCACGTTTCCTTCGCCGAAGCCCATTGCTCTTCGTTCAACGGAACGGGCGGCGAAATCGGTTCCGGCAAAAATTCCTCGTCAATTGTCGTGTTGATCTCGTCCGCTGGGATCTGGTCGAACACCTTCACCTCCTCGTTCTCAAAATACGCGATCGCTTCCGGCACCTCGCCGAGCTCCTCCCCTTTCAGAAAACGATACATCCACGGAAACGTCGCCAGCTGAACTTCCCGCGTATCCTTATGTCCGCCCTCGCCGATGAACACCGCCCAGTTTTCCTCTTTTCCGTAAAGCTCGTAAATCTTCCGCACCCGCTCCTCCACGCGACGAATTCCGCTCACCGGGAAAATCCCGTCGGCATCGGTGTTCACCAATTTCACCGGACGCGGCGCGGCGAGCGCGGCCATCACCGTCGTGTCGAGCCGGTGGTAGTTATTCCAGAAATTACAATCGCAGTGGCCGCGGATCGTGTCGTCGATCACGTGATTCCGGATGTCGGTGATTCCGGCCGTCGGCGTCGCCACCGTCACCCGATCGTCGAGCGAAAGCAGCAACCACGAATACTGTCCGCCCCCGCTGCGCCCGGTCGCGCCGACATGTTGCATATCGATCTCCGGACGCGTTTCCAAATAATCCAGCGCCCGAATCGCGTTCCAGACTTCCGCCGCTCCTGGCGTGTATCCGCGATTGTACCACCACCAGCGGCCATGCCGGAAAGTCCCGTGGTGAATCCCCTGAATCTCGCCGTGATCGACCGTGTCGACCACCATCGAAGCGATTCCCTGCCGCGCGTACCACGCCGGATGATGCTGATACGCCGCTTTCGTTCCGTAAGAAACGCCATCGACCACCCGCCGCGCGTGACCCGAAAGATAAAGGACAACCGGCACCTTCCCCTCCACGTTTTTCGGCAGGTAAAGATTCGTCGTCACGTAAAATCCCGGCACCGACTGGAAATGGATTTTCTCCACCGTAAAATCCGGATGATCAAGCGTCCCGGTCACGGTCGCCTGCAAATCCGTCTTCGGCGGCTCCGGCCAAAGTCCGAGCATTTCCGCCAACTCCCGCCGCAATTCCACGCGCCGCGCCTCCCAATCCTCCAACGTCTCGATTCCCTCCAGCCAATCGGTCTCGATTTCCCGCACCTCGTATTCGAAGGCGTTCAGCATCATTTCGCGGCCATGACTTATATCGTCGGCCTTGATCTCGGCATGAGCGAATTCCGGCATGGCAACAGCGGTGAAAAACAAAGAGCAAAGAGAAAAACGGCGGGCGAATGTACGCGCGGAAGAAGAAACCATCCGGTTATCGTGAAAAACGAGCGCCGCAAATCAAGCCCGGAATCCCGATCCGCCAATGCCGTTTCCCAAGCCACCGCCCTCTCCGCCCCTCCCGGACTTGCCCTTTCCCCGGCCAAACCGTTAACCTGCTCTTCCGTCGCTTCCGACTTCCGCCGGATTTTCGCAAACCGATCTAACCATGAAAAAATTCCTTATGCTCCTCTTCCCGCTCATTTCTTTAACCGCCAACGGCGCCGAATCCAACGGCTGGACCGCGAATCCCGAAGTCGTGGCCAAGCGCTCTGAGCAACGTCCGCAATTCAACTACCACGAAGAAAAAGTGCCGGATTTCGAACTCCCCGATCCGCTTCTCGCCCCCGACGGAAAACAAATCACCACTCCCGAAGCCTGGCAAAAACAACGGCAACACCTCCTCGAAATCTTCACCGAAGAAGTCTACGGCCGCTCGCCCGGACTGCCGGACCGGCTCCGTTTCGACGTGCTCGAAACCAATCCGGAGGCGATGGACGGACGCGCCACCTTGAAACGGATCAACATCGTCAGCGAAGTCGCCGACCGGAAACACGCGTTCGAAGTCGTGCTTTTCATCCCCAACAAACGCTCCGCCCCCGCGCCGCTGTTTCTCCTGATCAACAACCGCGACCGCAACCAAACCGATCCGGTCCGCGACACGAAAAGCGATTTTTGGCCCGCCGAAGAAGTCATTGCCCGCGGCTACGCCATCGCCGCGTTCCAAGCCGGCGACGTCGCCCCGATCAACAACGAACATTTCCGCGAAGGCGTCATCAATCTCTTCGCCGGAGACGCGGAACTTCCCGCCAACGCCTGGGGAGCGCTCGCCGCCTGGGCCTGGGGCGCGCACCGCGTCATGGATTATCTCGAAACCGTTTCCGACATCGACGCCGCCAAAGTCGCCGTTCTCGGACATTCCCGCGGAGGAAAAGCCTCTCTCTGGACCGGCGCGCAGGACGAACGCTTCGCCCTGACGATCTCCAACAATTCCGGTTGCGGAGGCGCCGCGCTCAGCCGCCGCCGCTTCGGCGAAACCGTCGCCCGCATCAACGAAAGCTTCCCCTACTGGTTCTGCGACAATTTCAACAAATACAACAACAACGAAGACGCGCTCCCGATCGACCAGCACCAGTTGATCGCGCTCATCGCCCCGCGCGCCGTCTACGTCGCCAGCGCCGACACCGATCTCTGGGCCGATCCCCGCGGCGAATTTCAAAGTCTCGCCCACGCCTCCCCCGTTTACGCGCTTTGGGGACACGAGGAAATTTCCCCCGAAGCGATGCCACCGCTCGACACGCCCGTCATCTCCGGCCCCCGCGGCTACCACATCCGCACCGGCGGCCACAACCTCACCGCCTACGACTGGCACCGTTACATGGACCTCGCCGACCAAGTCTTCCATTCCGAGCAAAAGTGAGGGCTTAGGCCTTCTCCGCGAAGTTCCCGCTCCCGCGCCGCCACTGTTCAGCCGAATCCCGCGACTCGTTCGCTTGCCGCGAATTCTCCGATCCGCTACAATGACCAATTCGGGAGGTCGCCGTAATCCGACGCCGTCTCCCGCCTTCGTGCATGAATTGGCTCAAGCTGACAATGCGGCTCTCGATCGCCGCCGGAATTCTCATTCTCGGCGGCATGCTCATTTTCTTTTCCCAACCGGTCCAGCGCCGAATCGTGGCGCGGCTGGTCGATCCGCGTCCGGGCGATTTGTTTGTCATCGAGCACGCCCGCGTCGGTTTCACCCGCACGGAAATTCGCGGATTTGAGCTGCAACGTCCCGACATCGCCTACCGGGTCGATTACCTCGACGCCGATCTTTCCGTCTGGGACATCTATTTCAACCAGCACGTGAAAATCGGCGACATTGAGGCCAAAGGCGTCGAGTTCGACTTCACC
>CAZJCL010000020.1:16163-18515 GCA_964544025.1 uncultured Opitutales bacterium
GCCTCCTTCGCCCACAGCGACCGGATGTTTCGCGGAGATTGGCGCGCCTGGGCCGAGCGTGGACAAATCGCCGGCTATCTTTACGTAGCGCGTCTCCCGGAATTTTCCGGCCAAGGCGCGGGCGATTTCTCCTACGACAGCGATCGTAAATCTTTGCTCGTTTCCGGCAACTTCAGCGCGGCCACCGGAGAACTCGATTCCGTCGCCCCGGAAATGCAAGGTCTCGGCGGAATCGCCGCGGAAACCGAATTCGAGGTTCTCCGCGACAACGATTGGCTCCTTCTGGAAAACTTCCGCGCCCGAATCTCCTCGTCCAAATCCGGCGAACTCCTCGTCGCCATCGACACCAAAAACCCGCTCCGCTACGACCGCGCCGAAGCCCGCATCACCAGCACGGAAGATCGCGCCGAATTGATGGACATTTCCGTCACCTCCGCGCCCATCGAGTGGGCCGGACTTTTCCGCGACGACCAGGAAAGCGCGCAACCTCTCCTCATCAACGGCAACATCTCCGGCCGCCTCCTCCTCAGCGCCTACGACGGCGGCCTTCTCGTGGAAACGCTCGCCCCGCTCAGCGCGTATCCAGTCACCGCCGCCGCGCAAGGAAAGGTTTTGCTCGAGGACGCCGGCCTGCAAATGAGCGGCGCGTTTTCCTGGATCGATTCGCAAATCGGTCTCCGGCTCGATCCGATGGAATTCACCGTCGACGACCAGCTCGCGATCCGGATCGACGGAAATTTCTCCCAAATTGAAGACCGGATCGAAGCCCGCATCTCGGCGAATCTCCCCGTTTTCCTCCGCGAAGGTTTCGCCGGAATTTACAACCTCGCCGCCGGAATGCTCGCGGGCGAATTCGAAGGAAACACCGCCGGCGCATTTCGCGGCGGATTCGTTCTCCGCGACGCGGTGGCAGCGAGCGGAGAGGCAATTCCGCCCATCTACCTCGATTTCCGCGTGGAACCGCAGGAGGAAAACAGCTGGCAATTCGCGTTTCCCTTCCGGATCGATCGCGAAGGAAAACCGTTTGGTTTCACCCTTTCGGGAAATACGGTCATGCATAACGAAAACCGCGCGCTCGATCTCCGGTTGCAAGGCGAACACATTTTCCTCGAAACCCTCCTCGATTTCCAAAACGCCTTCGCCCCGTCGGACGAAGACGAACCCGCTTCCGAAAGCGACGCCGCATCCGAGCCGCCCACGCAACCCTTCTGGCACGATTGGAACGCGAATCTCGAAATCGCGTTCGACACGATCCAATTCGCCGGCGGCTATTCGCTCGATTCGATCGACGCGCTGCTGGAAACCAGCGGCCCGCGCCTGACGTTGAACGGCGACGCGGTTCTTCTCGGAAGTGAATTATCGACAAGCGCCGCAATTCATTTCTCCCCCGGTCAACCAACGCCCTACGAACTCGACGGTGAAATCCACGCCGGCAACGTCGATATCGGCGCGCTTTTCCAAGCGTCCCAACCCGACCGGCCACCGACCCTGGAAGGTATTTTCGCCATCGATACAAATCTCCGCAGCCGTGGAAAAACTCCCAGCGAGCTCTTGGCGGATTTGCGCGGAGCGATCGAATTCATCAGCGATGAGGGAGTCTTGCGCCTCTTTTATACCGAAAATCCATTCGTCAATTTCGGCCTCAGTTTCGCGGGATTGCTCGGCGGAATCGGCGGCGAATTCGGCACGATCGTCGAAATCGCCGAGGAATTCGCCTTCATTCCGTATGATCGCGTTTTTGTGCGAATCGAACGAAACGACGCGCTCGATCTGTTGTTGCGGGAATTGACGGTTCTCACTCCCGAATTTCATCTTCGCGGCGCCGGAGTTCTCGAACACGTCGAGGACCGGGAGCTCACCTCGCAACCATTGAGCATGGAATTCCAACTGGCCGCGCGAGGCCAACTTGAGGAACTTCTCGCCCGCGCCGGAATGCTCTCCGACCAACGCGATCGCCTCGGATTCCGCGAGCTGCAAGAACCGTTCGAAATCTCCGGCACCATTTCCGAGCTCGAAGTGAACCCGCTGATCAGCGTCGTGGTCGGAGCGGTTTTCGAATTGATGGTTCCGACTCCCGGACGCGCGGAAGAAGCCGCCGAACGCGCCGCTCCTCCCCGGGAGAATCCATGACCAAACCGGCACCCGCTTTCGCCTTACTCGGAACTTGCCCTCCGTCTCCACCGCCGAAATACTTTGCGAAAATTTCCCCCGCATGAACCCGGTATTTATCCATCGTCAAGACGAGCGTTTTGGCCCGTATCCCTGGCACGACATCCGAAATCTGGTGGAGGAAGGCCATTTCAGCTGGGACGACCTCGCCTGGTTCGAAGGAATGGAAACTTGGGAACCGCT
>CAZJCL010000021.1:0-8827 GCA_964544025.1 uncultured Opitutales bacterium
GACAGGTTGACGGATCGGTCGGACGGGGTGGATCAGGCGCGGGTTTTGGCGGAGAAGTTGGGGATGCATTTTGCGTTCGGGTATGCGAGCGCGCGTCCGGGCGGGGAATATGGGGTGGCGATTCTTTCGCGGTGGCCGATTCTGGAGACGAGCAATCATGCGCTTCCGCGGGTGGGGAACAACGAGACGCGGACGGTGCTGAGCGCGTTGATCGATATGCCCGGTTTGGGGAAGGTGCGGTTTTTGAACGCGCATTTGCAGAACGCGGTGGAGCGGCGGGAGGAGCGGCTTTTGCAGATCGCGGAGATTAACCGGTTGTTTGGTGAGGGAGATGGGATTCCGGCGGTCTTGGGGACGGATTTGAACGCGTTTCCGGATACGCCGGAGATGGAGCGGATGAAGGAATTTTGGGTGGATGCCACGGCTGGCGCGGAGGGGAAGACGTATCCGGCGGATGTGCCGGAGATTCGGCTGGATTATGTTTTTGTGCGGAAGGGAGATCGGTGGGAGGTGCGGGGGGCGGAGGTTTTGGAGGAGGCGATGGCGTCGGATCATCGGCCGGTTTTGGCGGTGGTTGGGCGGGAGGGAAGTTGATGGAAGTTAAAAGTTAGAAGTTGGAATGTAGAATGGGGGAGGGAGTTATTGGTTATTGGGGACTTCCGAGGTTTAGAATTGGGAGATCCAGTTTAGGTAGGGGTCACGGTCATCTTCGGTGGCGAGTTCGCGGATGTGTTGGACGGTGAGGATTCCGCCGGTTCCGCCGAGGCCGCTGAGGGCTTTGAGGGATTCGTCGTAGTGGAAGGAGCCGCTGCCTTCCATGGTGATGTTGTTGGCGACGACGGCGCCGTAGAAATCGGTGCCGCCAGGGAGGAAAATGTCGGCGTTGGGGGCGTAGATCACGCCGCTCATTTTTCCGCTGCCTTGGAAGCGGATTTCCTGGCGATTTGTGGAGGTTCCCCAGATTTGGAGTTGGTGGGGAGCGATTTGATTGAAGAGACCGGCCCCGGAGATTTCGATGTTTCCGGCGGTGTAGACGGTGAGGCTCGCGCCGGAAGCTAATTTGATGGATCCGCCTTCGATCACGCGGAGGGATTTTACGTTGGTTTGGGGAAGGACGAGGGTGACGTCGCCGGCGAAGGTGAGGGTCGCTCCGGCTTTGACGAGGAGATTGTCCATTGAGATGACTGTTTCGATTCCCGGCGAACCGATGGTTTCCTTGGAGACGTAGGTGTTGTTCGGGTTGCGGTGATAAGGGAGGGTGTAGGACGGGCGGCCGACGGGATTGATCTCCTCCGGCACGAAAACCTCTTCGAAGTTGGCGGTGAAATTGGTGGTGACGGCGCCGGTGGCGGTGGAGACGAGGCGGCCGTCTTTTTTCCAGAGATCGGTCGTGTCGGCTGGATCCCATTCGTTCATATTTCGGGGGCCGACTTGTCCGCCCCAGCCGACGGAAACGCCGTATTCGGAGGCGGAGCCGACGGCGACGGTTCCGTAGAGATCGGAGCTGCCGAGGGAGATCGCGCCGAGATCGGTGCTGACGGTGGCGACGGCGACTTTGTCCCGAGAGACGGCGTAGCTGTAGGGGACGTGCGGGGTGTCAGGGTTTTCGTTGGGATCGGAGATCCAGCTGTCGAAGGCGACTCCTCCGCTGGCGCGGATGTGATTGCGGGCGAGCATTCCAAAGGCGAAGAGACCGCGGCCACCGCCGGGACTGATGGAGGCGTGGAGCATGCGGGAGCCGGTTTCCTGATCGGATCCGGAGCGTTGCACGAAGCCGGTGGAAACGACTTCGAGGCCGCCGTCGTCGGCGTCGCGGAGGTAGATTTTGATGTTGCCGCTCAAGCCGGGGTTGAATTGGAAACCCCCGATTTGCAGGTGCGCGTCATCGCCGGAAAAGGACCACTCGCCCCACGGGTTTTCGCCGGCGCGTTCCTGGTTGAGAGTCCAGACGGCGTGTTCGATGCCGGATTCGGCGAGGTTGAAGGCGGCGTTGCGGTAGTAGGTGCGGTGGGCGAGTTCGACGGTTTGGTTGCTGAGGGTCAGGTAACTGGAGATGCCGACGGCCAAAATCGCGGTGAGAATGACGGCGACGATCAGCGCGCTTCCGCGGCGGTTTTGGAGGTTTCGAGTTCTGTTCTTCATTATTCGACGCGTTTGTTTCGCAGCATGTAGCGGGAGGTAATGATGGAGGCGGAGGTTTCGGAGGTGCCGGCTTGGCGACCGAGATCGACGGTGAGCTGGATCATTTTCGTGGCGGCGCTGGCGTTGGCTGGATGGGAGGCGAGGGAGAGTTGGTTTCCGGTGATGTCGAACGGCTGGAAGGAAAGTGCGTTGATTCCGGAAGCGAGAACGGAATCGTTTTCGCCGGGGAGGCGGCGGAGGAAGGTTTTGTTGGCGGGGTTGTAGAGGTAGGTGATCGGCTCGCCTTCCACGGTGAGGCGGAGGGTGTTGGCGTCGATCCAGAGAGCGTCTTCGGCTTGGTGCACATCGCGCGCGAAGTATTGGAGAACGTTCCGGGTTTCGCGTTCGAGGTCGTGGTAATTGCCCATTGCGATTCCGGTTTTGGTGAGGTGGAAAAAGGCGGTGAGCATGGCGGCGACCAAAAGCAGCGAGAGGCTGGCGCTGATCATGACTTCGGAAAGCGTGAAGGCGGAGCGCCGGCGGAACGGGTTGGGGCGACGATTGGGGCGCGCGGGAATCGTGGCGGCTTTCTCAGGACTCGGGGTTCGTTCCATAATAGTAGTCGTAGAGTCCGCCGCGGGAATAGCGGAGAAAGAGTTTCCGGGTGTGATCGGTGCCGGAGATGCTTTTCCAGCTGGCGGTGAGTTCGATCTCGCGGGAGTCCGCGTAACCGGGAACGGGCGTGACTACGCGTTCGAGGGTGAGCCGTCCGTTGCCGACGATGGAGTTTTCGAACTGCGGCGGCAGGGAAATCGCGGCGGTTTCGGGGAGGGCGTCGATGGCGCTCCAGTTGAGGAGGCGGACGCGTTCGGCTTCGTCCTGAAGGACTTGGGCGACGAGGGCGGTGACGCGGGCGTTGTCGAGGTTGTTGAGTCCGACTTGGACGGTGACGAAGGCGGAAGCGACGCCCATGCCCATGACGGCGGCGGCGATCATCACTTCGACGAGGGTGAAGGCGCGGCGGAGATTGGGGCGATTTGTTTTTCGCCGTTTTGTCCCGGAGGATTTTTCGAAGTGGGACTGTTCATTTGTCCACGTCACGTCAGGAGGGATGATGGGCGGTCGGGGGATTAGGACAAGCGGAGTATCTCGGCGGGAGGGTATTTTACTTTTTTTTGACGGGAGGTGAGTTTGGCGGTTGGCGGGGGGAGATGTGGCGAACGGTCTTGCGCTTGGGGCGGGGCGGGTAATCATTTGGGGCCTGGAACGAATGAAGAAACGGAAAAAGAGTGTGGAGGTGGAGGCGGAGCCGAAGAAGGCGACGCTTTATACGGAGAAGCTGAACGCGGAGCAGATGGAGAAGTTGCGGGCGGTTTGCGAGCGGAAGTTCTGGGAGCCGTACGACGTGGCTTACGCGCGGTTCGCGTTCAAGGGGCCGAAGGTGAATCTGGTGGCTTACGAGAGCGGCAAAATTGTGGTGCAGGGGAAGGGGACGGAGGATTTTATCATCAACACGCTGGAGCCGGAGGTGACGGGGGAGGCGAAATTTGGGTATGACGAGGTGCTACGTCCGGAGTGGTTCGAGCCGCACGCGGGGATGGATGAGAGCGGGAAGGGGGATTTTTTTGGTCCGGTGGTTGTTGCTTGTGTCGTTGCCGAGAGGGAGGCGATCGACGCTTGGCGGGCGGCGGGAATTCGGGATTCCAAGAAGATCGGCGACGCGCAGATCGCGAAGCTGGACAAGGCGATTCGCGAGACGAAGGGGGCGGTGGTGAAGACGATGTTTTGCGGGATGCCGAAGTACAACGAGTTGATGGGGAGGCCGCGGGCGAATTTGAATTTGTTGTTGGCGTGGCAGCACGCGAAGGCGTTGGAGCAGGCGCTGGAGGAGAAATTTGTGCCGTGGGGAATGCTGGACCAGTTTAGCAAGCAGCCGTTGGTGCAGCGGTATTTTAAGCGGGACGACTTCGATTTGCGGATGCAGACGAAGGCGGAAGAGGATCCGGTGGTGGCGGCGGCTTCGGTGGTGGCGCGGGCGGAATACGTGCGGCAGATGCAGAAGCTTTCGGATCGGTTTGGGGAGAAATTGTTGAAAGGGGCGAGCGCGGCGGTGCGGGAGCAGGGGGTGAAAATTATCGAGAAATTTGGGGTGGCGGCGTTGCGGGATTTCGCGAAGTTGCATTTCCGGACGGCGCATGAAGTGGTGGCGGCGGCGGGGAAAACGGGGGAAATCGAGCTGCCTCCGTTGAAGGCGGCTTACGAGCGGAAGTAGGGGATCATGGCGACCAAACGACCACGGCTGACCGCGTTTGACCGCGGGTGTTTTGGCGACGGATGTCCGGCGTTGGTCGGGGTGGATGAGGCGGGGCGGGGAGCGTTCGCGGGTCCGGTGGTGGCGGCGGCGATGTGGGTGCGGGAGGCGTTTTACGAGACGTCGGATTGCCGGAGGATTCGGCCGGGGATTCGGGATTCGAAGATGTTGACGGAGGAGGAGCGGGAGGCGGCGTTGGCGAATTTGGAGAAGTGCCGGGACGCGGGCGGAATTTGTTTTGCGGCGGGAATCGCGAGCGTGGAGGAGATCGCGGAGGTGAATATTTTGGGGGCGACTCGGTTGGCGATGACGCGGGCGTTGGATGAGGTTTTGGCGCGGGCGGGGTGCGATCCGGAGATTTGGATGGAGGCGGAGGAGGGGGATTTGTTTTTCGAAGGGAATGGAAACGGGAGCGGGGAGAACGGGGAAAACGGGAGGGAGCGGCGGGGGGCGCGGCCGTTGATTTTGGTGGATGGGAAGCCGTTGCGACCGTTTCGGTATCCGCATCGGGCGGTGGTGAAGGGGGATGGGCGGTCGTTTGCGATCGCGGCGGCGTCGATCGTGGCCAAGGTGACGCGGGACCGGTTGATGCGGGAGTTGCACGAGGCGTATCCGGTTTATGGTTTCGACTCGAACAAAGGGTACGGGACGCCGCGTCATGTGGAGGCGATTCAGACTTATGGGACGAGTCCGCTGCACCGGGAGAAGTTTTTGCGGAAGTTGATGGCGGCGGGGGTTTCGGAAGGGGGCGATACGGAAGAATTGGAGTTGGATGGGGTTTTGAGCGTGGAGGACGGGGAATGATACGGAGCTTGGGCTCGGAGTTTTTTTAACCACGGAATACACGGAAGACACGGAAAGGCTTTGGCTCGGATTTTAACCACGACGGAGCGGTAGCGGAGATGGCGAAGCAATGGACACGAATGCACACTAATGGGGAGAGAGGCGAAACGTCCGCGGGTGTTGAGGTGGAGATTTAACTACGGAAGACACGGGAGACACGGAAGGGTTTGGCTCGGGTTTTTTAAATACGAATGGACACGGATGAACGCGAATGTTTTGAAAGCTTTGGTTTTTTTAGGGTGGGTTTTTGTGGGAAGTTTATCGTGGGGGAATGGGGGCGTGCGGGTGGTGGATGTGGCTCCGGTTTGGTCGGGGCATCCGGTGGGTTTTTCGTTGGTGAATGATGGGGATCGGCAGTTTGTCGGGTTTTATGATGCGGAGAGGCGGCTGACGGTGGGAGTGAGGCGGATGGAAGAGGAGCGGTTTGAGCTGGTTCGGCTTCCGAGAACGACGGGGTGGGATAGTCATAATTCCATCGTGATGACGGTGGATGACGATGGGTTTTTGCATGTGAGCGGAGATATGCACGGGGTGCCGCTGGTGTATTTTCGGACGGAGAAGCCGGGCGATATTATGACTTTTACGCGGATACCGGAGATGGTGGGGCGGGATGAGACGCGGGTGACTTATCCGCGGTTTTTCCGGGGGCCGGCGAATGAATTGATTTACACGTATCGTCAGGGTGGGAGCGGGAATGGGGAGCAGATTTACAATCGCTACGATCACGAATCGCGGAGATGGTCGCGAATGTTGGATCGGCCCTTGGTGAGCGGGGAGGGGCAGATGAACGCTTATTTGAACGGGCCGGCTCAGGGGCCGGACGGGCTTTATCATTTGGTCTGGATTTGGCGGGATACGCCGGATTGCGCGACGAACCATACGATTTCGTATGCGCGGAGCCTGGATTTACGGACATGGGAACGGAGTGATGGAACGGTGTTGGAGCTTCCGATCAGAATATCGACGGGCGAGGTGGTGGATCCGGTTGCGGCGGGTGGGGGAGCGATTAACGGGAATGTGAAGCTGGGTTTCGATTCCGAGAAACGGCCGGTGGTTTCGTATCATAAGTTTGACGACGCGGGGAAGACGCAGATTTTCAATGCGCGGCTGGAAGATGGGGAGTGGCGGATTTATCAGGCGACGGATTGGAATTACCGGTGGTGGTTTGAGGGCGGCGGATCGATTGGTTTTGAGATCCGCGTGGGAGCGGTGAGGTCCATTGGGGAGGGGAAATTGGTGCAGGGTTTCAGTCATCCGGAGGAGGGAAGCGGGGAATTAATTTTGGATGAGGAGACGCTTGAAGCAATCGGGCAGCGGAAGGTTCCTCCGGCGCGACCACGGGAATTGGACAAGGTGGAATCGGACTTTCCGGGAATGCAGGTGCGGTGGTCGCGGGCGTCGGGGGGGAGCAGTGTTTCAGGGGTGCAGCATTACCTGCGGTGGGAGACGCTGCCGCAGAATCGGGATCGGAAACGGGAGGGGCCGTTGCCGGAGCCGTCGATGTTGCGGGTGTATGAGATTCAGCGGTGACGCGGCGGCAATTCTTTCGCGGGAAATTTCAGCGGGGAAACAGGAGCCAGATCCAGGTGAGGAGGTGGAGGGCGACGATGAGCCAGAAGAGGCGCTGGTAGGAGGCTTTTTGGGTTTTGTGGCGGAAGAGTTGTTGGGCGAGGAGGGCACCGGGCCAGCCGCCGATGAGTTCGAGGAGATGGAGGGTGGTTTCGGCGGTGCGTTTTCCGGAGCGGCGGGCGCTGAATTTGTCCCAGCCGTAGATTGGGATGATCAGGAGGCTGATGATAAAATAGGCGGGGGCGATCCATGGGTGAATTTTTCCGAGGGCCGTTGCGACCGCGAGCGCTGCGAGAAACGTGAGGCTGAAGAGGACGAGGAGGAATCTCATGGGGGAAGAATTGCGCTGTTGGCGGAGGAGGTGGAGCTATTTCGGTGGACTGGGGGGAGGAATCGGTTTTCGTTTCGGTGCTGGTCTTTGAGCGATGAAGAGAGTGACGATTTATTCTGACGGGGGCTGTTCCGGGAATCCGGGTCCGGGAGGCTGGGCGGCGGTTTTGATTTACGGGGAGAGGAAGCGGGAGATGAGCGGAGGCGAAGCGGCGACCACGAACAACCGGATGGAGCTTCGGGCGGCGATCGCGGGGCTTTCGGCGTTGAAGGAGCCGTGCGAGGTGGAGTTTTTTACGGATTCGAAATATGTGCGGAATGGCGTGACCTCCTGGATACGGCTTTGGAAGGCGAATGGGTGGCGGACGCGGTCGAAACAGGCGGTGAAGAACGAGGATCTGTGGCGGGCTTTGGACGCGTTGAATTCGGTGCATCGGGTGGAGTGGAAATGGGTGAAGGGGCACGCGGGAGATGCGGGAAACGAGCGTTGCGATGCGTTGGCGCAAGGGGAAATCGCGAGGATCCGGAGGGAGTTTACGAAGGCGCAACTTAAGGCGGAGTTGACGAATTTCCGGGAGAGGGAACGGGCGGCGTCTGCGGGGGCGACGCTTTTTGGCGGTGGATAACGGGGTCTCGCGCCGGTGCGGGATTGGACGAATTTTCTGTTGTGCAAAAGCTTTACGTGGGGCGGGCGGTGGATACACTTCGGAGGCATGAGATTTCCCCTTGGTACCCGGTTTTGTTCGTTTTCGCGGCGTGATTTTTTGAAGGCGGGAGCCTTGGCGCTTTCCGGTTTGGCGGTGGGCCGGATCGGTTTGGAGGCCGCCGCTTCGGCGCAGAATGGGGGGAGTTTGGAGGGGCGGATTTATAAGTCGCTCAAGATTGGGATGGTGAAGGTGCCGGGGTCGCTGGCGGAGAAATTTCGGATCGTGAAGGAGGCGGGGTTCGACGGGATCGAGCTGGATAGTCCGGGGCTGGATGTGGAGGAGGTGAAGGCGGCGATCGCGGAAACGGGATTGCCGGTGGATGGGACGGTTTGCGCGACGCATTGGCGGATCAAGCATTCGGACGCGGATCCGGCGGTGCGGGCGCAGGCGTTGGAGGATTTGCGGAAGGCGATCCGGGAGACGCACGAGGTCGGGGGGAATACGGTTTTGCTGGTTCCGGGTCATGGGAACGACGGGAGTGCGGAGGAGGTTTGGGAGCGGAGTGTGCAGAATATCCGGCAGGCGCTTCCGTTGGCGGCGGAGTTGGGCGTGTATGTTGCGATCGAGAATGTGTGGAATCATTTCCTGTATGATCACGATGGGCCGGAAGGGCAGACGGCGGACCGGATGGCGGAGTATATCGACGAGTTCAATTCGCCGTGGCTGGGGGCGCAGTTCGATATCGGGAATCACCAAAAATATGGTGCGCCGGCGGAGTGGATTCGGACGTTGGGGAAGCGGATCGTGAAGCTCGATGTGAAGGATTGGGGGAAGGCGCGAGGCTGGGCGGATATCGGCGAGGGGGACGTGAATTGGGCGGATGTGCGGGCGGCGTTGCGGGAAATTGGGTACTCTGGTTGGGCGGCGGCGGAGGTGGGCGGGGGAGACGCGGAACGGCTGGCGAAGATCAGCGGGCAGATGGATACGGTTTTTGGATTTTAGATTT
>CAZJCL010000021.1:8927-18473 GCA_964544025.1 uncultured Opitutales bacterium
GGGGGCGGGGGGCGTTGCTGTTTCGGGATGATGCGTTCGTTTTTTGGGCTCCGGGGGAGCGGGTGGTTTTTTGCGGGGTTGGCGGTTTTTTTGGCGGTTGCTGGTGGGGCGGAGGCGGATGTGCCGGAGGGGGTGAAGGCGTTGGAGTCGATTCGACGGGAGCATCCGCGGCTGTTTCTTTCGGCGGAGGATTTGCCGGAGATTCGGAAATGGGCGGCGGGGGCGGGTCGTGAGGAATATACGAGTTTGCGACGGGCCGTGGATCGGATGCCGGCGGATGGGCCGGAGATTTTTATCGAATCGCGGTTTACGCGGTTGCCGGATGGGAAGATTCGGGTGGATCAGGCGAGCCGGCCGGGGTCGCAGCTTTTTCGTTACAACGGGGGAGATCAGGCGGCGCGGGCGGCGTTGCTTTACCTGATCGACGGGAAGCCGGAGGATTTGGAGAAGGCGAAGAATTATCTGCGGTTGGCGGGGAAGGTGATTACGTGGAGCGCGGAAACGGCGGAGGTTTGGGTGGCGTGGCAGAATCATGTGGAGATGAACGCGCTGGCGGCATACGACTGGATTTATAACGATCTGACACCGGAGGAGCGGCGGGAATTGCTGTTGCCGTTGCTGGACTATATCGAGAAGGCGCAGCCGGGGGGTGGTTATGAGTTTCGGCGAACGACGGGAGGGCCCAGAAACGGGAATTACGGGGTGCGGGCGTTGCAGTGGTTCGCGGGAGTTGCGGCGGTTGGCGATGGGATTGATGACGAGCGGGCGGCGGATTTTCTGGAGCGGGGCGCGGATCTTTTTTTCCGGATGCTGGATCACCGGGAGGAGATTTCGGCGGGGTCGGGTTTGCTGGCGGCACCGACGATCACTTACAGTTTCGGGCCGTATCCGGACGCGACGTTTCTGTTTTTCTTTTCGTGGGCGGCTGCGTTTGGGGAGGATATTTCGGGACGTTGGCCGCAGATGGCGGATTACGCGAACTGGTTTGATTGGTCGGCGATTCGGGTTTTGCAGGATGCGCCGCGGTTTCTCGGTTTCGGGATCGGCGATATGGCGCACCGGGACAATTTGATGAGCACGAGTTCGCTTTACACGCATTTTGCGCAAGCGATTCATTTCTACCGGGAGAGTTTTCCGGAGAAGGCAGATCACGCGTACGGGCAGATCGCGCGGTTGCCGGAAAGCGTGCGGAAGTTTCGGACGCTTTATCCGTTTGTGCCGTTTCTGGTCACTGGATTTGATCCGGCGAAAATCGATTCGGTCGACGTGGCGGCGGTTTCCGCGGGACGGTATTTTTTCGCGCCGAGTTTTGGATTGTTTCACATGCGATCCGGAACGGGGCCGGATGATACGTTTGTTTCGTTTCGGGGTGGATCGAGCGAATCGGCGCATCAGCATTACGACGAGTTGAGCTTCGTGATTTATAAGCGGAATTTTTTGGCGCTCGATGGGGGGAGCAGGACGAATACGGCGCATCATCATAATTTCGCGGCGCAGAGCGTGGCGCATAATACGTTGCTGATTCATCAACCGGAGGAGGAGATGCCGCGATTTTGGCAGCCGTGGGGGTTCAAGGCGGATGGGAAAACGTATTACAATCACGGCGGGCAAAATTCGGCGACCGCCGCGAGAACGGTGGCGGTGCAGAGTTCGGAGGATTTCGTGTATGTGGCGGCGGACGCGACGAAGAGTTACGATGCGGCGAAGTCGCGGGAGGCGGTGCGGCAGTTTGTGTATTTGCGGCCGGATGTGGTGGTGATTTACGACCGGGTGGAGTCGGCGCGGGCGGATCAGCGGAAGGAGTTTTTGTTGCACACACAGAACGAGCCGCGCCGGATCGGGGAATCGGTTTGGCGGGCGGATTTCGATGGACGGCTTTTTGTGCGAACGCTGCTGCCGGAGCGGGCGAAGGTGGAGCTGGTCGGCGGGCCGGGGAAGGAGTTTTGGGCGTCGGGGCGGAATTGGCCGGTGGTGGAGCCGGAGACGCCGGATTGGGACGAGGAGTTTCAGTTGACGGGGAAATGGCGTTTGGAGGTGAGCGATCCGGCGGAGGCGAAGGCGAGCCGGTTTTTGCATTTGCTGGAGGCGACTTTGCCGGAGAACGAGGAGCCGCTGGAGGCTCGCGCGGTGCGGACAGACTCGACGGACGGGGTGCGCTTTACGGATCGGGCGGGAGTTCGGTGGGAGTTGGATTTCAATCGAACCGGGGCGATCGGATTGCGGATCAAGCAGGTGGGGGCGGATGGGCGGACGGTGTTTTTGGGGGAGTTGGCGAATGAGGTGGAAGGATTGGGGAAGGGCGGGGGAAATTGAAGCGCGAAGGAAGCGGGGAAGGCAGCGGATTTCGGGGGTGGCCGATTTAGCGTTATTTCAATCGCCGCCGCGAGTCAGGTTCGTGATTTCGTCCGTGCTCATCGGCGCGGTGGCGCTGCCGCGGGCCTTGTTCAGCCAAGCTTGGAATCGGCCTTTGGAGGAACGGGCGGGACGTGTGGTCAATCCCTCTTCTCCGGCTGCGAATTCCACTACAGTTTGCGGCGTGAGGCCAAAAGGCATCGTCAGGGGGGCTGAGGGGGGCGAACATGTTGCGGAGTTCGTCGGCGTCGGCACCCGAGCCTTCCCGGAGGACTTCGACCAGCCGCGCCCGCCGATCGATTTCGCGAAGCGCGATGGTGATCGCTTCTGTTTTGGTCTTCGCCCCGGTTGCTTTTACGGCTCAATCAAGCAGCTCGGGATCGAGGTTGATCGTTACTTTCATACGCATGACATACAACTTTTACGCGTATGGTCAATGTGCGGGAGGGGCGTGGAAAGGAGCGGGGTTATTTGGCGCGGAGGCCGGTGAAGAGGATTTCGAGGTGGAGGGGGACGTTGACTTCGCCTTGGCAGGAGGCGGGTTCGCGGAGGTAGTTCCAGTAGAGGCCGCTGGCGAAGGAGTGGAGGGCGAAGGCGGCTTCAGCGGGGGAAATGTCGGAGCGGAGCGTTCCGGCCGCGCGGGCTTTCTCGAATGATTCTTTGTTGAGCGCGAGGAGTTGGCGGTCGTGTTCGAGGATTTCGCGGAAGAGGGGGTTGAGTTCTTCGACGAATTCGCAGCGGTGGAGGAGGATGGTGTGGATGCGGAGGCGGCGCTCGTCTTTGAAGAGATCGACCATGGCGCGTTCGCAACGGCGCTGGAGGAGGTCGAGCGGGTTTTTGCCGTCGGCGTCGGGTTCGGATTGGAGGAATTCCTCGAGGGGGAGGCGGACGCTGAGCATGAGTTCTTCGAGGATTTCGGATTTGTTGCGGAAATGGTGGTAGATGGCGCCGCGGGTGTAGCCGGCGGCGCGGGCGATTTGCTCCAGGGTCACCCGGGCGACGCCGTGTTCGAGAAAGAGTTCGACGGCGGCGTTGAGGAGTTCGCGGCGGGTTTCTTCGGCCGCTTGTTTGGTGTTTCCGGACATGTTAAAAGAGAGTGTAGTCGAATTTCGGGAGTTGACACGAAAAGATCCTGGGGAGATTCATACATGCATGAATGTTGCTTTGGCAAGGAAGTTAATTTGTCTCCCGTTGGTCGCGGCGGCCGGAATTTTGGCCGGTTGTTCCGAGGCGGTTTCGTCGTCGGGAGACGCGGGCGGACCGCCGCCGGTGCCGAAAGTGCAGACGGTGGAGGTGACGAAGCGGGAGATGCCGTGGGGCGATACTTACGCGGGCCGGGCTGTTGGCGCGCGGCGGGTGGAGGTGCGTTCGCGGGTGAGCGGGATTTTGCTGGAGCGGGATTATGTCGAAGGATCGGTGGTGAAGGAGGGGGACGTTTTGTTCCGGATCGACCCGGATAGCTTTATTGTGCAACTCAATCGGGGGAAGGCGGAAAAGAATCGCGCGGAGGCGCGGCTTCGGCAGGCGAAGAGGGATTTGCGGCGAATCGAGGAGTTGGTGGCGGCGAATGCGGTCAGCGAGCGCGAGAGAGATACGGCTCAATCGGAATACGAGTTGGCGCAGGCGGATTTGGCGGTGACGGAAGCGGTTATCCAGGAGGCGGAGTTGCTGCTTGGATATACGACGGTGGTGGCGCCGGTCGCGGGGGTGACGAGCGTGGAGGCATTGCCGCAGGGAAGTTTGGTGGATCAACGGGATTTGCTGACCACGATCACGCAGCTCGATCCGATTCATGTGACTTTTTCGATCTCCGAATCCGATCCGCTTTTTCTCGATCTTTTCCAATGGGGGACAAATGGAAACGGCAATTCGCGCCGAACCGCCACGCTTCACACGGATCGCGGCGGCGCGCATCCGGAAAGCGGGTACATTGATTTTACGGAAAGCGCGCTCGACGTCGGGACCGGGAGCATCCGGATTCGCGCGGTTTTTCCGAACAGCGATCACCGGATTCTTCCGGGACAATTCGTGCGCGTCTCGATCGACGACGCCCGGCTTCCGATGGCGGCGATCATTCCGGACGCGGCGACGGCGACGGGTCCGGAAGGTCCGATCGTTTATGTGGTGGGAGCCGACGAAACGGTGGAGGCGCGCCGGGTCGTGCTGGGGCCGTTGGTCGGAAACGAGCAATTGGTTTATGAGGGATTGGCGGAAGGCGATCGCATTATTTCTCGCGGACTGATCCACATTCGCCCGGGCATGAGCGTTCGCCCGGTTCCGGCCCAGCTGTAAGCGGGAATACTTCAGTCCAGGAATTTCATGATTTCACGATTTTTTATTCACCGGCCGGTGTTCGCGATGGTGCTTTCCATCGTGATCGTTTTGGCCGGATTGATGGCGATGCGGTCGTTGCCGGTGGCGCAATATCCGGACATCGTTCCGCCGGAAGTGGTGGTTTCGGCCAACTATTCCGGAGCGAGCGCGGAGGTGATTTCCGGCTCGGTGGCGGCGCCGCTGGAGCAGGAAATCAACGGGGTCGAGAACATGCTTTACATGCGTTCGACGAGTTCGGACGCGGGGACGTTGCAGATCAGCGTGGTTTTCGCGATCGGGACGGATCCGGAACAGGCGACGATCAATGTCAATAATCGGGTGCAGGCGGCGATTTCGCGCTTGCCGGAAGAGGTTCGGCGGTTGGGCGTTCGCGTGCAGAAACGCTCGTCGGCCATTATGCAGGTCGTGACGCTGACGTCTCCGACGGGCGAATACGATCCGGTTTTTCTGAGCAATTTCGCGTTGCTCAACATCATCGACGAGTTGAAGCGGACGCCGGGGGTTGGTGACGCGACGATTTTTGGAGCGAAAGATTATTCGATGCGCGTCTGGCTTCGTCCGGACAAACTCGCTCAATACGATCTGACTCCGGGCGATGTGGCGGATGCGATCCGGGCGCAGAATTCGCAGTTCGCGGCCGGAAAATTCGGCGAGGAGCCGAATACGAGCGGGCACGCTTTCACCTATACGGTGACGACGCGCGGCCGGCTGGTGACGGCGGAGGAATTCAACGACATCATTCTTCGCGCGGCGCCGGACGGGAGCACGTTGCGTCTCGGCGAGGTGGCTCGGGTGCAGTTGGGCGCACAAGATTATTCCTTTGCCTCGACCAGTAACGGAGATCCGTCGGTGGCGATCGGGCTTTATTTGCAGCCTGGCGCGAACGCGATCGAGACGGCGACGAATGTGGAGGAAACGCTGGCGAGGATTTCGAACCATTTTCCGGAAGGGATCGCGTATCAGGTTCCTTTCAACACGACGCGTTTCGTGGAGATCGCGGTGGGCGAGGTGATCACGACGTTTGTCGAGGCGCTGATTCTGGTGATTTTGGTGGTGTATCTTTTCCTGCAGAACTGGCGGGCGACGTTTATTCCGTTGCTGGCGGTTCCGGTGTCGTTGATCGGAACATTCGCCGGGATGTATATGCTCGGATTTTCGATCAATTTGCTGACGCTTTTCGGGATGATTCTGGCGATCGGGATCGTGGTGGACGACGCGATTGTGGTAATCGAAAACGTGGAGCGAATCATGCGGACGGAAGGGCTTGCGCCGCGAGAAGCTTCGTTGAAAGCGATGGAGGAGGTGACTGGACCGGTTATCGCCATCGTGCTGGTGCTGTGCGCGGTTTTCGTGCCGGTGGCTTTTCTGGGCGGATTGGCTGGGCAAATGTATAAACAATTCGCGATAACGATCGCGGTTTCGGTGACGATTTCGGGGATCGTGGCGTTGACGCTGACGCCGGCTCTTTGCGCGCTGATGTTGAAGCCGGGGCACCAGGAGCCGATTTTGCCGTTCCGGATTTTCAACCGGTTTTTCGACCGGATTACGAATGGCTATACGGCTGGAGTCCGGTTTTTCATGAAACGGGCGTTTCTGGGTGTCGGGATTTTCGCCGCGTTTATCGCTGGGATCGTCTTTATCGGAGGACAGCTTCCGAGCGCTCTCGTGCCGGAAGAGGATCAGGGGTATTTGATTACATTTGTCAATTTGCCGGCTGCTTCCTCGCTCGACCGAACCAGTGAAGTAACGGGTCCGCTGACGGCGGATCTTCAAAATCATCCGGCGGTGAAGGATGTGATCATGCTCACCGGGATCGATCTGATGTCGTCCAGCCTGAAGACCAGTGCGGCAGCCGCGTTCCTGAACCTGCATGATTGGGATCAGCGCAAGACGGCGGATCTGCAATCTCAAGCCGTAGCCGTAGCCGCCACCGGAATCGGTGCGGGCTACGATGACGCGCTGATGTTTGCGGTCAATCCGCCGCCGATCACGGGGATGAGCACCACGGGCGGATTCGAGGGATACATCCAGAACCGCGCTGGCGGAACCTCGGCTGAACTCGGGCAGAAAGTGGCGGCGTTTATCGAAGCCGCGATTGCCAGGCCGGAGATCGCGGGCGTGCAAACGACGTTTGACACTGGAGTTCCCCGGTTCCGGGCGGAAGTGGATCGAGAAAGAGCGCGGGCGATGGGTGTCGAAGTCGATGCGATCTTTGAGACGATGCAGAGCACATTCGGCTCGCTGTATGTGAACGACTTTTCGTTGTTCGGGCGGAATTACCGGGTGAGTCTTCAGTCGGAAGAGGAATTTCGCCGGACGGCGGAGGATTTGAGAAAAGTCTCGGTCCGGACGAATAACGGAGATTTGGCGCCGCTTTCGAGCCTTGTCAGTTTCGAGCGGGAAGCCGGGCCGGATATCGTGGAACGTTTCAATGTTTTTCCGGCGGCGAAGATTCAGGGTGCTCCGGCGGACGGCTACAGTTCCGGGCAGGCGCTGGACGCGCTGGAGGAAGTGGCGAACGAGGTGCTTGGCGCGGATTATCAATTGGCGTGGGCGGGTTCTTCGTATCAGGAACGGGCGATCACCGGAACGGCTGGCGTGGTGTTTGCTTTCGGAATCATCATGGTCTTCTTGATCTTGTCGGCGCAATATGAGCGCTGGTCGTTGCCGTTCGCGGTGATCACGGCGATTCCGTTTGCGATTTTCGGGGCGGTGTTGGCGACCTGGATGCGGGGGATCGAGAACGATATTTACTTCCAGATCGGTTTGCTGGTGCTGACTGGATTGGCGGCGAAGAACGCGATTTTGATCGTGGAATTCGCGGTGTTGAAGCGGAAGGAAGGGCTTTCGCGCTACGATGCGGCGATCGAGGCGGCGCGGTTGCGGTTTCGTCCGATCATTATGACGTCGCTGGCGTTTATTCTCGGTTGCGTGCCATTGGCGATAAGCACCGGGGCGGGGGCTTCGAGTCGGCATTCGATCGCAACCGGAGTGATCGGCGGGATGTTGTTTGCAACCTTCGTGGCGATCTTTTTTATTCCTCTGTTTTATCGCCTGATCGACCGGGCCGGACCGGAAGAACTGCTGGAAAAACCGACCAAGAACCAATGAGTCATTTACGAATCGCCACTTTTTTACCGATCGTTCTCCTGGCCGGGGGATGTCAACTCGCGCCGGAGTATGAGCAACCGGCGGCGGCGCTTCCGGGTTCGCTCGGTTTGCCGGCGGCGGAGGAGGGCCAGCGGGTGGAGCTGAATCGCTGGTGGGAAGTCTTCGAGGATCCGGAATTAAACCGCTGGATCGAGCGGAGCCTGGAGGCGAATTACGATATCGCGATCAGCGCGTCGCGGGTGGAGCAGGCGCGGGCGCGGCTCGGCTTTACCCGGGCGGATCGTTGGCCGGAGTTGAGCGCGCAGGCGGGGGCGGGGCGCTCGGAGAGTTCGACTTTTTCGGCCGCGCCCGGAGCGGATGGTCCGCGATCGACGTATCAGGTCGCGGGGATGCTGAACTTCGAGCTGGATTTGTGGGGACGTTTGGCGAACGCGGAACGGTCGGCGCGGGAGCAGTTGCTGGCGACGACTTATGCGTACGAGACGGTGCGGACGACTTTGATCGCGGATACGGCGACGCTTTACTTCAATTTGAAGGCGGCGCGGGAGCAGTTGCGGATCGCGCGGGAGACGGTGGAAGGCCGGATGGCGGCGCTGGATTTGCAGGATATTCGCTGGCAGGGCGGATTTATTACGGAATTGGAACGGCAACAGGCGGCGGTGGAATTGGCGACGGCGCGGGTGACGATTCCGAATTTGCAGGAGCAGATCGCGACGATGGAGTCGGCGTTGCTGATTTTGGCGGGAGCGGAGCCGGAAGCGTTTTGGGATCCGGCGGCGACGGAATCGGTGGCGGGGAATTTGCCGGTGCCGCCGGAGATTTCGCTCGATGTGGTTCCGGCTTCGGTTTTGGAGCGGCGTCCGGATATTTTGGCGGCGGAGGCGGAAGCGCGTGCGGCGACGTTCGATATCGGTGTGTTGCGGGCGCAGCGGTGGCCGACGCTTTCGCTGGGCGCGATGCTGGGAACGGCGGCGGGATCGGTGGGCGATCTTTTCTCGGACGGCAGCGATATGTGGTCGATCACGGGAGATTTGGTGGGACCGGTTTACGATTTCGGGCGCCGGCGTTTGCGAGTGGAGGAAGGCGAGGCGATCCGGGAGCAGGTGTTGTTGCGTTATCAGGCGGTGGTGCGGCAGGCGTTCCGGGAAGTGCGGGACGCGGTGGCGTTGATGAATTACGCGGAAGATCGTTCGGACGCTCGGGCGGCGCAGGCGGCGGCGTTGGACCGGACGGTGGAGCTGGCGGAAGTGCGTTACGAGGAAGGGTATACGAGCTTTTTGGATTTGTTGGACGCGCAACGCCTCCAGTTCGACGCGCAACTGGCGTGGATTCAGGCGGAGCGCGACCGGCTGGTGGCGACGATTTCGCTTTACCGGAGTCTGGGCGGCGGCTGGGAATTGAATGGTGAGACGACGGTGGAGGGGGAAGTTGTGGGAGAAGATTAAGGGGAGGGTTGGGGAATTTTGGATTTTGGATTTTGGAATGCGGATTGGGGGGAGGGTGGGGCTCTGGGGGGTAGCAGAGATGGATTTCACTTCGGAGACATAGTGGGCATCCGCGGGCGCGACAGAGCGCGGCGATGCGGTGGCGGCTGGGGGTGAAAATCTAACAGAAGCCCCCAACCTTGGCGGGCCAAGGGAACGACATGGAGTGAAACTTGTGTTTTGGTAGCATCGAGCCTTCGCCCGATGACGGACGGCGGAGGCGAGGCGGTGCGGAAAGAACGTCATCCGGCAAGGCCGGATGCTA
>CAZJCL010000022.1:0-5321 GCA_964544025.1 uncultured Opitutales bacterium
CGACATCGGCTCGCCTTCCGGCATCAACTTCGTCCAGCCGCCTTCCCTGCCATCCGCGATCAGATTCTTGATCCGGACGTTCGCGAACGTGCCGCGCGTCATGATCCGGTCATTCCCCCGCCGCGAACCATAAGAGTTGAACTGCGAACGCGGAATCCCCTTCGAGAGCAAATATTGCCCCGCCGGCGAATCTTCCGCGAAAGAACCGGCCGGCGAAATATGGTCGGTCGTCACCGAATCGCCCAGAATCAGCAACGGCCGCATTCCTTCGATCGGCTGAATCTCTTCCGGCTCCATCGAAAAACCTTCGAAATACGGCGGATGCTGCACATAAGTGCTCTCGTCGTCCCAAGCGAACAACTGCCCCTGCGGCGCGTCGATCTGCGTCCACTCTTCGTTTCCTTCGAGGTCGGCGTATTTCGCCTTGAACATCTCCGGCTTCAAACCGCGATTGATCGCGTCCTGCACTTCTTCGCGCGTCGGCCAAATATCCTTCAAATAAACCGGTTTCCCGTCCTTCCCGGTGCCGATCGGATCCTTGTTCAGATCGAGATCGACTCGTCCGGCCAACGCGAACGCCACCACCAACGGCGGCGACATCAGGAAATTCGCCTTCACCGCCGAGTGAATGCGCGCCTCGAAATTCCGGTTTCCCGAAAGAACGCTCGCCGCCACCAGCTTGCCGCGCTCCATCGCCTCCTCGATCGGACGCGCGAGCGGCCCGCTGTTACCGATACAAGTCGTGCAACCGTAACCGACCAGATTGAAACCGAGCAGATCGAGATATTGGTCGAGACCGGTTTCCTTCAAGTAATCCGTCACGACCCGCGATCCCGGCGCCAAACTCGTCTTCACATAACTCGGCACGCTCAACCCCAGCTCCACCGCCTTTTTCGCCAAAAGGCCCGCGCCCAGCATCACACTCGGATTGCTGGTGTTCGTGCAACTCGTGATCGCCGCGATCACCACCGAACCGTGGCGCAGCGTCGCGGTCCCATTGCCGCGGATATGCACCGTTTCATCCTCGTCCACCGCCACATCGGTCGGACGGTTGTTGGTCATTTCGCCTTCGCTCCAGATCTTCCCCGGGCGGCCATCCGGCAACAACTCCTGGCTTCCCGAACGCAGCTCGCTCGCTTCCTCCTCCTCGTGCATGGAAACGCGCTCCTCGTTCGCCGCCTCGGCCGGCGTCAGCCCGAAACCGCCTTCTTGCACGCTCTTGGTCAGAAGGCTGGAGAAAGTTCGTCCAAGTTCCGGCAAATCGATCCGGTCCTGCGGACGCTTCGGTCCCGCCACGCTCGGGCGAATGCTGGAAAGATCCAGCTCGATGACTTTCGTGTAATCGATGTCGCCCTTGTCCGGCACGCCGAACATGCCTTGCGCCTCGTAATATTCCCGAATCGCCACCACATGCTCCTCCGCCCGGCCCGTCGCCCGCAGGTAATCGAGACTGGCTTCGTCGATCGGGAAAAAGCCGCAAGTCGCGCCGTATTCCGGAGCCATGTTCCCCACCGTCGCCCGGTCGGAAACCGTCAAATTCCGCGCCCCTTCGCCGAAAAACTCGACGAATTTGCCCACCACGTTTTCTTTGCGCAACAACTCCGTGATTCGCAACGTCATGTCCGTGGCCGTGACGCCTTCCGGCAGCGCTCCGGTCAAATGCACACCGATCACTTCCGGCGTCAGGAAATACACCGGTTGACCCAGCATTCCCGCTTCCGCCTCGATTCCGCCGACACCCCAGCCCAAAACGCCGAGACCGTTGATCATCGTCGTGTGGGAATCCGTCCCGACCAGCGTATCCGGATAATAAAGCTCGCCGTCCTCCACCTTTTGCGAAAACAGGACCCGCGCCAAATATTCCAAATTCACCTGGTGAACGATTCCCATCGCCGGCGGCACCACGCCAAACGTCTCAAAAGCCTGCTGTCCCCATTTCAGGAACTGATACCGCTCCCGGTTCCGCTCGAACTCGATATTCAAGTTCTCCAGAAACGACTGCACCGTCCCCGACCGGTCCACTTGCACCGAGTGGTCGACCACCAAATCCACCGGCACCAGCGGCTCGATCAATCCCGGATCGCGTCCGACCTTCTCCACCGCCGAACGCATCGCCGCGAGATCCACCAGCAACGGAACTCCCGTGAAATCCTGCAAAATGATCCGCGAAACCACGAACGGAATTTCCACCTGTTCCGGTTGAGTCGCGTTCCAGCGAACCAGCGTTTTCACATCGTCCTCGGTCACGCGCAAGCCGTCGCAATTGCGCAAAACCGATTCCAAAACGATCCGGAGGCTCACCGGCAAACGCGAAACCGGACCGAGTCCCGCTTCCTCCAAAGCCGGCAGCGAATAATAATAGCGTTTCTGGCCGCTCCCTAAGGTGCGCAGCGTGTTAAGTGGATTGGCAAGTGTCGTCATCAGACTAGAGATTTGAAGAAAAAACCCCCGACCGAAATCGGGGGTAAACAGTTACAATAAATCAGCTCTGCAGAGCTTTCTTGATCGCGTCGAAATCCGGAAGCACTTTCGGATCGTCGCTCGAGGAGCTGAAAACGATCTTCCCGTTTTCATCGATCACGAACGCCGAACGTTTCGCCACGCCCTTGAACCCGAGCAACTCCGGGAAAAGCACATCGTATGCCGTCGCAACCTCGCGGTTGAAATCGCTCAGCAACGGGAACTTGATCCCCTCCTGCTTGGCGAAAACCTCCTGCGAAAACGGGCTGTCCACGCTGATCCCGTAAACCGCCGCGTTCAACTGCTCATACTGCTTCAGCGAATCCTGCACCGAGCAAAGCTCCGCCGTGCAAACGCCCGTGAACGAGAGCGGGAAGAAAAGAAGAACGGTCTTCTTCTTGCCGAAATTGTCGCTCAGCCGCACATCGGCAAGACCGTCGGCGGTCTTGTGTTTCAGGACGAAGTCCGGGGCTTTGGTATCTTTCTGTAACGCCATGGCTCTATTGGATCAGGTTATCTGGTTGCGAAACGCCGGGCCGGATCCGTCGGCCGCGCCGTCTACAATAGATCGCTCGCGCCGAAGAGGCAACCGCCTCCCACGCTCCGCCCGGAAGAAGAGAGAGTCCACAGGAAATACCCGCCCAACGCAAGCGACAATTCCCGCAAATAGGCAAAGGCGACCGCCTCTAAATCATTGGCCATCACCCGGCGCGTCGTCCACTGGTGATCCGTGATCCATCATTCGTCCTCGCCCAACAGCCACTTCCCCGCCTCGCTCAAAAAATAATCCAGCTCGGCGCCCGGAGTCGTTTCCGGATGCGGCCCAATTATCACCACCCGCCCCGCGCCGCGAGCCGCCGCCGCGATCGCCGGCGAATCCACCTGAATCCCCGCCGGAGTTCCGTTCTTCGCCACCTCGTCCCGGTAATAAGCCAAAACTTCGTACGGCGGCAGATCCGGATGATCGTCGGGTTCGAAAATCGGCCCTTGATTGTAACGAATCTTGACCAGCGGATCTCCCGAATAAAACTCCCGCCCCGCCCCCGAAAGCTCGACCGGCAACAACTTCTGCCCGCGACGCCATTTCGGCGATTTCGTCCGCGCGTTGATCAGATCCAACCCCCAATCCATCCCGCTCAACGCCAGATACGCCCCCGCACAAATCCCCATGTAACCTCCCCCGTCATCAACAAATCGCGTCACCTTCTCCCGCCCTTCCACGCCGAGAGCGCGAGCCTGACCGCCGCCGCTGCCTCCCGGAAACACCACCAAATCGAGCTCCGTCAAAATCCCGTCGCGCACTTCCTCGGCCGTGAACTGAACCGTCGCAATTCCCTCCAACCCCTCGAACGCGGCCAGGCTGGCGCTGACTCCCTTCTCCCCGGTTCCGTTCCCCGTGTAAACTCCGACAATCCGCCGCCCCGGATACATTCCCCGGTAGTTCGGCACCCGCGGTTTCGGATTCAATTCCGCGAAAATCTCCGCCTCCGGATCGATCATCCGCAAACGGTCGAGCAACCGATACAACCCGTGCCTCGCCATCCGCCCGCGCTCCGCCGCGTCGATCTTGTCCCGCGAAAAATAAACCGTCATCGCCTCCGCCCCAAAATGCTCGAACGAAGACCGCGCCAACATCCCGCGCGGACCTCCCCGCAAACGCGACCAATGCAACTCCGGATCCTCGATCGCGTAATTCATCGCGTGAATCATCGCGTCCGCCGCGTCCACCGCCTCCGTGTTCCGCACCACCACGATCGTCTGCCCGAACGCCTTCGGATCCACCCGCCGCGAATTCCCCGCTTCCCGAAAATCGAGCACGTAATCCGCCTCTTTCGCCAATCCCCAAATCATCGCCGCCGTCGCCCCGGCCGGTTCGCTCCGTTTCTCCTTCACCGGAAATCCCCGCGAAACCGTCACACCCGCCTCGCCCGTCGCCCGCGCCGCATCGTTCACAATCGCGAAAACCACCTTCCCCTTCCGCACCGGCCACCGCCGCGAAAACTCCTCCAAAAATTCCGGCGCATAATCGCTTGTCCGATCCAACCCAAACGTCACCAACACCGTCGGCCCGTCGTCCGAACCCGCGACAACGTGCATTTCAAGCCCCGAAAGTTCCGGCTGCTCTTCCGCCGAGACGGACGAGAAAGCGAAACCAAGGCAAATCAGCGTCAAAAACAGAAAGCGATTTCCATTCATTAGATTCAACAGCGCGATCTTCATCTGCCGCCAAAATACCGCCCGGCGACCCGCCAGGTCAAGGGAAGCCGCCCCCGCGACCACGCTCCCGCCTAAGCGTTTCCCTGATCCGCCCATGAGAAAAACGCTCACCGCCACTTGCGTTTGCCCTGATCCTGCTTCTGTTTCCATCCACATTCGCAGAAAGAGAAACCGCCTTTTACGCACATGACTTTTCGACTCCCAAAAAAGAGAAACTGGATCGCCGCCCTCGGAATCTTCGTCCTCCTCCTCGCCGTGGCCGCCGGTCTTTACTTCAAGCCATTCGCCCAGCCGGAGAAACTCACCTTCCCGCAATTCGTCGAAAAACTCGAAGCGGGCGAAATCGCCGAGGTCAAAATCCTCACCTCCAATTCCCTCAAAAGCACCCTGCTCGGAGAATTCGAGATCACCGGCGGCACCACGACCGAATTCACCGCCCCGGTCCTCCTCCAATACCAAGCCGACCTCCACGCGCTCCTCGCCGCCAACGGCTTCCCGGTCATCGAACAAGACACCGGCGGCTCCGGCATTCCGCCGCTCGCCCTCGTCTACATCGTCATGTTCATCATGCTCGGCCTCTTCATGGCCCAAGCGCTCGGATTCGTAAACCTCAGCCCCAGCGCCGGACAAAAGCTCAGCTCCCC
>CAZJCL010000022.1:5421-18303 GCA_964544025.1 uncultured Opitutales bacterium
AAAGGCCGCGAGGAAATTCTCCGCGTCCACAGCCGTTCCGTAAAACTCGCGCCCGAAGTCGATCTCGCCGAAGTCGCCCGCATGACCTCCGGATTCAGCGGCGCGGAACTCGCCGGTTTGCTCAACGAAGCCGCCCTTTCCGCCGGACGCCGCGGAGCCGGCATCATCAACACCGTCGACATCGCCCAAGGCCGCGACCGCCTCCTGCTCGGTGCCGAAAAATCCGGCAGCAAGCTCAACGAGCGCGAAAAATGGCTCACCGCCTATCACGAAGCCGGTCACACCATCGTCAACCACTTCATGGAGTTCGGCCAACGCCTCGAACGCGTCACCATCATTCCACGCGGCGGCGCTCTCGGCGTCACCCTCATGGTTCCGGAGGAAATGAAATACGGCGAAACCCGCCTCAAACTCCTCGACACGATTTGCGTCCTCATGGGCGGCCGCGCCGCCGAAGAAGTTTTCCTCGGCGACATCAGCAGCGGTGCCAGCGGCGACATCGGAATGGCGACCCGTTACGCGAAAAAGATGGTTTGCGAATGGGGCATGAGTTCCTCCATCGGCATGGTCCGCTACGAATCGCGCAACGACGAATATCTCGCCCTCCACGGCGCTTCCGCCCGCGAAGTCGAAGAAGAAATCCGCTCGATCATCAACGCGCAATACGAACGCGCCGTCGCGCTCATCCGTGAACATCGCGAAAAAACCGAGCGCCTCACCCGCGAACTCGTCGTCCGCGAAACGCTCACGAAAGCCGAAGTCGACGCGATCCTCGAACAAGAATTTCCCACCGCCGAAACTCCCGCCGGAATCAACGGCGCGGAACAACACGCGGTGGCTCTGTCCTAAGCAGTCCCCGTCTCTTCCTCCTCACCCACAAGGGCGGCGCCAAACCCGGCGCCGCCCTTTTTTTGCGATCAAAACTTCCCTCTCCCCGCTTGCAACTCAGATGCCCCTTTAGCCGTCAACACTCCATGGATTGCTCTGAACGACTCCCGTTACTTTAAAATTCGACGTGTTCCCGGTCACCAAAGTCAATTTATGTTCCATCGCCGTCGCCGCGATGATCGCATCCTCTACATGTAACACACGCCCTTTTCCAGTGGCCGTTACTCGCAAATTCGCGGCCATTTCCGCCACGTCCGCTGTAACGGGCAAAATATCCGATTCATAGATCTCCCGAATTGATCTCACCCACGCGACAAGTTTGTCCCGCTTTCCGGAATCTTTGACCAATTCGGTTCCATACATCAACTCATGGAGCGTCAGCACCGAGATGTAAGACACAATTCCACGCGACAAATAAGCCACCACATTGGCATCCGGCCTCGGTTTCGCCATCTCCGAAAGCACGTTGGTGTCGAGCAGAACGCTCATCCGGAATCGCCCTCTGAAAACGGAAGCGACCGCGAATCGCTTGCCCCGCGCGGCGGCGTTTCAAGGCCGTCCACCCCCGGCGAATGGTTCAGCAACCAACTCGACAGTCTCTCTTTCGGTTTCGCATGCGCTTCCCATTCCTCCCGGGACACGACAACGCACGGGTCGCGCGTACCAATAAATTGCGGTCCGTTTTTCCGTGCACATCTCAAAACTTCCGAAAGCCGACTCTTCGCTTCCCGGACGGTCCACGTAGATTCCGATCTATCACTCATAGCTTCCCTCCTTCACCTTCATGGATCATATCAGTCCACTCCAACGAGCTTTTCAAGAAAGCAAAGGGTCCTGATCGGGATCGCTCACAGCTTCCCTTCAAACTCCACCTCGCGGCAGACACCCTTGCTATCAGGATAATGGTTTCCGTCATCAAGGCCCGGCGCACAAAAAAAAAGCCCCGGACATTCCGTCCGAGGCTTCGCTAAAAATCCGAAAATCGGTCAGCGATTAATAACGGCCGCCGGAACGTCCGCCGCCGCCACCACCACCGCGATTTCCTCCGCCGTAACCGCCGCGCTCCCGGCCTCCGCCGTAGCCGCCGCGATCACCGCCACGGTCACCACCGCGATCTCCACGATCGCCGCCACCGCCATAACCGCCGCGGCCACCGCCTCCGCCACTGCGGAAACCGCCACCGCCACCACCGCCGGAACGTTCTTCACGCGGACGGGCTTCATTGACGGTCAAGTCGCGGCCTTCAAAATTCCTGCCGTTGAGAGTTTCCACGGCGCGCGCCGCATCGTCCGCGGATCCCATGGTCACAAAGGCAAAACCGCGGGATTTGCCGGTGAACTTATCTTGCATCAAAGCAACTTCCTGCACTGGACCGACCTCTTCGAAAAGGTCTTGCAACGCGGACTCAGTCGTGGAGAACGCAAGGTTCCCAACGTATAATTTCGTGGACATCACTAATAACTAACAAAAGAGAAACGAACCGTTTCCGATCACCGGATTTCAAACTGCCTCTGAATTCGCTCAACCGGCAGATCACCAACTCCGAACCTCTTTTATTTAACACGGGAAATCTTAGTACGGGCCTCCCGATTTGCAAGTGGATTTCCGCGCCGATTCCGCTTCCTCGCCCCTCTTCAGGCTTTTCCCCATCCACCTCCTCCAGCCGCCTTCCCGACCACGGCCCGCAACACTCGCGCACGGAAAATTAACGTTGGCAAATCGCGCCGCTCCGTGTTGACTCCTCCTTTCCTCTGTTAAGCTATGAGCAAGAAAGAAAAGAAATCATTAGCCGCGGTTTTCCTTAAAGATCTGGTCGTTCTCGTCCCGTTCTTTCTCCTGAGCTTCTTTCTGGTCCGGCACTCCGTTCCATCGCACTCCCCGTTCTGGATCAACTTCTGGGGCCTGGTCACCGCGTTCATGATGTCTTCCGTGGCCTGGATCGCGCTCCAGATGTTCAAGGCCGTCCTCTTCGACCAAATCGCGCGGACCAATTCCGAGAACGCCCGCCGGTAACAGCCCTTTCCCCGGCTCCATCGTGGAAATTCTCGGTATCGATATTGGAGGTTCCGGCATAAAAGCCGCCCCCGTGGATTCCGTCGCCGGAGAACTTCTCCAGCCCCGCGAACGGATCGCTACCCCTTCCCCTTCCACGCCAGCCGCCGTCGCGGAAATCGTTCGCGAACTGGTTCGGCATTTCAACTGGACCGGCCCGATCGGCATCGGTTTTCCCGCCATCGTCCGCCACCAAATCGTCCTCACCGCCGCCAATATCGACCCCGCTTGGATCGGCGTCGACGGCGCGGACCTTTTCTCCAAAGCCACCGGCTGTCCCGTGCGGATGGTCAACGATGCCGACGCCGCCGGCTTGGCCGAGATCGCGTTCGGAGCCGGTCGCGGCCTCCGCGGTTCCCTCATTCTTCTCACGCTCGGCACCGGAATCGGCAGCGCCCTCTTTTACAACGGCTTCCTCTTCCCGAATTCCGAACTCGGTCACATCGAGATGAACGGCATGATCGGCGAGAAATTCGCGTCGGCCGCCGTCCGCAAAAATGAAGACCTCGACTGGGAGGAATGGACCGGCCGCCTCAACCAATACCTCGCCAAAATTGAACGTCTTTTCGCTCCCGACACCATCATCCTCGGCGGCGGCGTCAGCAAAAAATTCTCACACTTCGGCCCGCTCCTGAAAACCCAAGCCGACCTCATGCCCGCCCAACTCTTCAACGACGCCGGCATAGTCGGAGCGGCCATGGCCGCCCTCCGCGAAGATTAAAAAGTAAGACTGGGGATAAGCCCCTTCCCCGTCCGCACCCTTTCCCCCACTTCAGCGGAAAAACGAAATCCCCACCAAAAACGTATTCACATTCACCCCGCTGTTCGGTGACCGCAATCCGCCATTGGAATAGTGGACAAAGCGATACTCCAACGTCGCCGCGATATCCGGGCGAAAAAACCAATATACGCCTCCGCCCCCCTGCGGACTGAATTGAAAATTCCCGCCCAAATCAGGCTCCCCCATATCCGTCCAATTCGCCCCCACCCCCGCCAGCAAATACGGAAACCAATCTCCCTCCGCCGTAAAAACATAACGCGAAATAATCGCCGCTCCGGCGACCGCCGCCGATCCGCCCCGGTATTGATATCCCAAATCAAGCTCGCCCGAAATCGTCCAGTTCCCGCCATACCACTGCTCAGGAGCCCATTCGCCCGACGTCACCTGCCCAAAATAGAGCTGAACCATCGCCAGATCGTGCGCTTCCTGATTACTAAAGAATTGCGTGCCCAAAGCGACTCCGGCCGCCGTCCCGAAAAACTGCCGGCCCTTATCCCAGGTTCCGGAGAATTCGGTCCCCGTGGAATCGGCCGTCACCGGCGAAACGACCGAGACTGCCGCCAGCCCCAACGCGATCTGAATGATGTTCCAGCTCCTCATTAGTTTGATTATGACAAATATCAGAAGACCAGCCAACCCGTGAAAAAGCGACCCGAGACAACAGGGAATCCCTCACCTCCCTAGAACAAGACGGCGACAAACACCGCCACCACCGTCAACAGCGTGAGCGCCAGCCCCGTCCCAAGCGTAAACCGGTCCCGATCCGCAGGCTCCTTTCGCCCGGGCAAAAGCACGCGCACCGGATTGCGGCCAATTTTACAACCCACAACCGTCAACCCATCCAACCCCCGCTGCGCCAATCCAAACACGCGGTCGATTCCGTCGACCACAAGCAACCGCATTCCCGGCGCCACGCTCCGATAAATCGAATCCAGATCGATCACCGCCTTTTCCGGCCCATACATTTTCTGCTTCAAAATCCAAAACGCCGCGAAAATGAAAACTTGCAACTGCACATACTTCGCGACCGACGCCAGTTTATAGGCATCGAAATCTTCCGGAAACGGCAAATGTGTATACTGCACGCCCGGAATCACCCCATAAAGAACGCAAAGAAAAGCGAGAATCGCCATCCCCCACAACATCGTCACCGGAACCGGACGCGTCATCTTCACTTCCGCTTCCCGATGAAACCACGCGAAATACGGAAGCTTCAAGCCCACGCTCAAAAACGTCCCGACCGAAACGAACGTCAACAGATAATAGCCAAACGGGTTCTCCGCCAGCTCGCCAAGAACCATTCCTTTACTAACATAGCCGTTGAAAAACGGAATACCCGAAATCGCGGCCGCGCCTATTAAATAAAACACAACAACCCAGGGCATCTTCCGCCCCAATCCCCCCAACCGCGTCAACCGCGTCTCGCCGGTCGTGTAAAGGATAGCCCCCGCGCCCATAAACATCAGCGCCTTATAGAGAAGGTGATTATACGCGTAAGCCGATGCACCATTAATCGCGAAATCTCCGCCCCACCCGATCGCGGCGACCATGTATCCGACCTGGCTAATAATGTGATAGGACAAAATCTGCCGAATATCATTGGAGATCATCGCATAGCAAACACCGTAAAGCGCCATGATCACCCCTGCGTAAAACAAAACCTCCCAGCCATCGAAGCACCGAGCGAGAACATACACAGCCGTCTTCGTCGTAAACGCGCTCAGAAAAACGCTGCCGGCCGCGCTCGCTTTCGGATACGCGTCAGGCAACCAGGTATGAAACGGCGGAAGAGCCGTATTCACCAAAACTCCCACCAAAATCAAAATCGGACCCAATTGCCCCGTGCCAGACGAAAACGCCGAAACACTCCAATCTCCGCTTCCCACCGCATGAACGCTGATCCCCGCCAACAGCACCGCTCCTCCGACCACGTGATACATCAGATAGCGATAACCCGCCCGCGCCGCCTGCCGCGTTCCGCCCGACCATATCACCACCGTCGATGCCACCGCCATCACTTCCCAAAACAAAAGCAGCGTCAGAAAATCCTCGGCGAAAATCACCCCGATCCCGCCGCCTGAATACAACAGCATCGCCGCCTGCTCCGAAAGGTTCCGGCCGTGCCACGCATAAATTCCGGCTGCGATTCCCACAATGCTGAACGCGATCCCAAACATCCGCGACAGCCCGTCAACCCGCAGAAACTCCAAGTCGAAAGTCGGCAGAGCGAGCGAGAACGTCGCTTCGGCGGACAACCCGATGATCGCGAAAAGCCCGACAACCGGAGTTGCCACCAGCAACGCCGGACGCCAATTCCGGGGCAACAACGGCAAAAGAAGCGCCGCCGCCAACCAATAAAATACCGGAGGAAATTCAGGCATCGTCTTCCGTTTCCTTTCTCATCAGAAATCTTTTCCCCACACCTTTCGCCACCAAAATAAAAACCGCCGATCCGACGAATCCAAACACCGCGTAAAATCCGGGAACGTGATGCTCTCCCATGAAACCCGCGATTTCCGTCAGCAGAAACACGACACCCAAAACAATCCAGGCTCGCCGGCTCATCGCATTCCCTCCGTTCCCGCGACGATACTTTCCGCCGCCATCGTCGCCAAGTCGAACAAATGCACAAACATGTTAGGAAATAGAAACAACGCGACCGACAAAACTGCCGTGGTAAATAGCGGTATCACCATCAACGGCGAAGCCTCCCCCTGCACCGGTTTCCCCTTCGCATCCCGGAAAAAAGCTCTATGAACAATCGGGAAGAAATATGCAGCATTCAGCACTCCACTGATCAGGAAAATCGCGAACGCGATAACCATCCCGCTCTGCAAGCTTCCCGAAAGCAAATACCATTTACTGAAAAATCCATTCACCGGCGGCAATCCCGCCAATCCCATTGTCCCTATTAAAAACGCCGTCATGGTCCACGGCATCGCTTTACCGATACCGTCCAATTCCGAAATCTCTTGTTTATGCGTATGCACATAAATCGCCCCCGCGCAGAAGAACAGCGTGATCTTCATCGTAGCGTGCGCCGATATATGTAATATTCCACCCAAAGTCCCATCCGGTGAAAGCAACGCCGCTCCCAGCGCGATATACGAAAGATGCGCCACCGTCGAATACGCCAAACGCTTCTTCAGATTCGTCTGCTTGAGCGCGATAATCGATCCGAGCAAAATCGTAATACCGGCCACAGTGGCCAGGAAAATGTTCAGCCCATGCTCTGCCATGACTTCCGGACCAAAGATATACCCCGTCAGGCGCACTAGTCCAAAAACTCCCGATTTCACCACCGCCACCGCGTGCAAAAGCGCGCTCACCGGCGTCGGGGCCACCATCGCCGCCGGCAACCAGCTGTGCAACGGCATGATCCCGCTCTTCACCCCCACCCCGGCAAGAAGCACCAGAAAAACCGCCCGTACCGCGCCGCTTCCCACACCGCTTTCTCCCATTATCCCCCCCGCCTGAAACTCCAGCGTTCCCGTCTGCAAATACACCCACGCCGCTCCCGCGACCAGCAACAACCCCGCTCCCAACGCGAACGCCAGATATTTCCGCCCCGCCCGGATCGCCTCCGGGTTTTCCTTGTGCACTACAAGCGGATACGTCGCCAACGTCAGAACCTCGTAGAAGATAATAAACGTCAAAAGATTCGCCGAGAACGCGATCCCGATAGCCGCCGATAAACTCACCGCGAACGAGGCGAAATAACGCGTCTGCTTCTCCTCGCGATTCCCCCGCATATAACCGATCGAATAAATAGACGTCAGTATCCACAACCCGGATGCGATCAGGGCGAAATACAATCCAAGCGAATCCACTCGAAATCCAAAAGAAATGCCCGGTGCAACCTCCACCAGCCGCTGCTCCACCACATTCCCGTCCAACACCAGCGGAAGCATGGAACAAACCAGGCAAAACTTGATCCCCGCAGCGACCAGCGTCCACCCTTCCCGCAGGTTCGGCCGCTTCCCCGACACCACAATCAACACCGCCGCGAAAAGCGATACCAGCACCGCCCATAAAGGAACGGAGGAAACAAAAGCCCCGGGATCCGAGATTGGTAAAAGGAGGTCTTCTCTCATCACAGGTTCCACCCCGGCGGTAGCATCGGCACGATCACGTGACGAAAAATCAAAAAGTTACTTAGCCCAATCACCAAAAGACTTACACTCAGCAGCATCACCGGTGCCAGCATCGACGGAGATACTTCATCCCGCTTCACCGGTGCCTTCTTGCCCCCTGCTTTTGCATCGGGAGACTTTAAATAAACCTTTTCGAGTATTCGAAAAAAATAAACCACGCTGAACAGACTGCTTAAAATGATCACAATCACCAGCGGCCAATACCCTTTCCCGATTACCCCCATGATCAAATACCATTTACTGAAAAAACCGATCGTCGGCGGCAATCCGATCATGGAGATCGCCGTGATCGTCAACGCCAACATGCTCCACGGCATCCGCGCACCCACCGAATTATCCAACCGCGCAATCGACGTATGACCGACTTTGCTTACGAGATTGCCGCTGATCAAAAACAAACAGCCTTTCATGATCGCGTGATTGAGAATGTGTAAAAGGGCAGCCGCCAAACCGATCGGCGACGCCAATCCCACCCCGACCGCGATATATCCCACATGTCCGACACTGCTAAAAGCCAGCATCCGCTTCAAGTCGGTCTGCGCCATCGCCATCAACCCACCCCAAAGAATCCCGGCCGCGCCGAGATAAAGTATGATATCCGCCAGCGGCAACTGGCTATTAATCAACTCCGCGTCATGCACGTAATACAAAATCCGGATCAACGCGTACGCTGGCACTTTTGTTCCTATCGCCGCCACCAATGCCGAGGCGGTCGACGAAGCGAAGGTATAGGCGTCCGGCAACCACATGTGCAATGGAAACAGCGCCATCTTCAATCCAAGACCCAAGGTCACAAGCACCAGCCCGGTCAGCGTCAAACGGCTTTGCCCGATAACCTCCAAAATGGCCGAAACGTCCGCCATGTTCAGCGAACCGGTCGCCATGAAAATGAAACCAACTCCCAGCAGATAAAATGACGCTCCTATCGTTCCAAGAATCAGGTAACGGAATGCGGCCACCGGCGCCTGTTTCCCTCCGACCGCCACCAGCGCGTAGGTCGCGATCGAACTGATCTCCAGAAATACATAGAGGTTAAACAAGTCCCCCGTCAGCAAAATCCCGCAGAGTCCTCCGAGCAAAAGCAGCACCGCCGCGTAGAATGGAACCTCGCGACCCGGCGTTTCCCGCCGCACCACCGTCCGCCCATGCCACAAAACGCACAACGCGACACCATTGATCAGCACGCAGAAAAACGCCGCCAACGGATCCAGCACAAACTCGATACCGACCGGCGGAAGCCAGCCGGCGAAATGGTAGTGGAGCGCCCCCTCCTTCAAAACATGGACTAGCGCCGCCAGCGAAACCGCGAAGGCAACCGCGGTTCCGATCACCGCCACCGCGTACGGCCATCTTTTGGCGCGACTCCCGCCCACTGGCACCAACAAAGCGCCGACGAAGAGCGAGAGAATAAGTATGGCGGGAAATTGCGCTTCCATCACTTCATCCGCTCCAACAGTTCAGGCTCCTCAAGCGTGCCGTAATTCTTGTAAATCATGATCAGCATCGCGAAAGCCACGCCCACAATAGCCACGCCCACGACGATCGCCGTTAGCATCAAGGTTTGCGGAAGCGGATTTAAGTAGTTGGTCGTATCGGAAGTTGGAAGATTTTCATCGAGAATTGGAACCGTTCCACCCCATTTAAAAGCGAACGTAACAAAAAATAAAATAATCGAATTCGAGAAGATCACCGTCCCCATCAATTTCTTCATCAGGTTCTGCTTCATCAGCATGCCATAAAGGCCGATCGTCAAAAGCAGAACGATAGCGCAATACGCGTAGTAATCGTGAATCCAATCAATCATCGTCCGATCCTCCCGCCAACATGTCGTAAATGGAAACCAACGTCGTCGCCACCGCCAATCCGATACCGATCTCAACAATCAAAATTCCATAATAACGAACCATCACCGGCTCCATTCCCGGAACAGGAAACTCGCCATAGTTCAAAAAGTTTCCGCCAAACAGCATCGGAAGAATCCCCGTGACGGCGAAAATCAGCGCCCCGAACGCCGCCAAGGGCATCGCGAAATCCGTTCGCAACTGCGACTGACTTCCCGCCACGCCTTCCGTTAAGCGCAACAATATAAACCCCGCTCCCAATAACGCTCCTCCCTGGAAGCCGCCGCCGGGGCTGTAATGTCCGTGAAAGATAACGTAGACTCCAAATATCTGGATCAACCGCGCCAGCGCGCGACTTACCATCAGGATCACTGGACTTTGCGTCGGCTTAATCATTCCTTCTGCGCAAAATTAACAAGCAGGCCATTCCCGCCGAAAACACCACCAAAACCTCCCCAAACGTATCGAATCCACGATAATCCGCTAAAACCACCGTCACTATATTGGGCGTAGCCGCGTCCGGATAGGCGTTCTGAATATATTGCGAGCCCGCTACCGCCCCCCCGGTCGGACTCACATCGCGATGAATTGGCGCGTCTTCGCTCCCACGCGGCGGCAAATCAAAGCTCGCGTAAAGTAACAATCCGGCGAATACCGCCAGCAATATATAATTAAAAACCTTCAATCCCGGCTCTTCCTCGTTGTGTTATAAATAACGGCGATGAAATATACGCCGACGATTCCCGCTCCGACTACCGATTCCGTAAATCCAACATCCACCGCCCCCATAGATATAAACAATAGCGCCGCCGTGAAACTGAATGCCGTAGTCGCTACCGAAGCGGCTAACAGGTTTCGAATCCCGAGCCCCAAAAGCGCGCAGACGATCAGCAAAACGTAAAGAAACAACTCGATTTGCCAGTTCATTTATCCCGCCCCTCCCGTGTTCTCCAAGGCCGCACCCCCAGCCGCAACGCCGCCCGCCCAAGCGCGTGCGCCGTCACCGGATTCGTCAACGCCACAAATACCGCCGCCAGCACGAGCTTGCCCGATGTCAGCGTCAGGCCTTCATAAATCGCGAATCCAAACAGCAGCCCGATAATCCCCACCGTATCCACCAAACTCGCCGCGTGCGTCCGCGCGAAAAAGTCCGGGAGACGGATAATCCCGATGCTTCCCGTCAACATCGTCACCAGCGCGACCGTCACCAGCGCCATCCCCAAAATTTCCCGCAACAAGTCCATCAATTCCCGCTCCCCGCGAAATATTTAGCCACCGCCAACCCGCCGATGAAGTTCAAAATCGCATACGCCACAGCGATATCCACGAACATATCCAATCGGCCGTAAAGAATGCCAAACATGCAAACCAGCCCGATCGTTTTCGCGCCCATCGCGCTGATCGAAAGAAGCCGGTCAAAAAGCGTCGGTCCCACCGCGACCCGGTAGAACGGTATCAAAACAATGACCACTAACGCGATGGTCGCACTCGTCCAAAAAACTTCCATCAGCGCTTCCTCCCCCGCAACACGAACTTTTCGTGCGTCACCGCGTTTTCCTTGAGATCCACCGAGAACAAGCTCGCCACCTTCCGCTGCATCGATCCGTCCAGCAATCCATCCGCCGTTTCCTTCGTCAGAGCATGAATCAGGTATTTGTCCCCATCGAGATTCAGCGTCAGCGTTCCCGGCGTCAACGTGATCGAATTCGCCAACATCACCCGCGCAACCGCATGCGGTTGCGCACTTCGGAAAGTCACCAGCTCGGGCCGGATAAATGGATACACCGACGGACGCCAAATCACCCGCCCCACGTGCCAAGCCGAAAGAACCATTTGCCAAAGCAACCACGGAACATACGCCAAAATCCGTCCCCATTTCGGACGCAAATCCGCGTCCCGATGCTCCAGCGTCGCCGACCCCAGCTTCCGGTCGAGCCATAACAACAATCCCACTCCCGCCGCCCCCGAAGCCAAATGAAACAGGTCGAAGTGCCCGCTCAAGAGCACCCACGCGGTCATCAGCACCGCGCCGTGAAACGCCATTCGCCCTTTGTTGCCAGTCTTCGAAATTCTCTGTTTTTCAACCATCGTGACAGGAAAAGATCCGCGACACGGCCGGAAAATCTCGCCGTTCGGCCCGCGGAATTCCCGAAGATGAAAATGGCCCCGTTGACCGTCAAGCGCATTCGCCCCTCAAAATCCCGTTGGCCCCCACGCCATCTCCGCGTTGACCCAATTCAAAACCGCCTCGAAACTTTCCGGCGTGAACGATCCAGAAAAACCAAGCTGCTGCACGCCGTCCGCCAACCGCGAACTGGCGGCCGCGCCAGTCCCAAATCCTCCCGCCGTGGCAAAACCCCTCGCGCAAACCGCCCCCTCCACCGACGGAATGAAACGCCTCGACGGCGGCACCTTTCTCATGGGCACCGACTACCCCGACGCCTGGTTTCAGGACGGCGAAGGACCGGTCCGCGAAGTTTTCGTCTCCCCGTTCCACATCGACATCTGCGCCGTCACCAACGCGCAATTCCAGCAATTCACCGAAGCCACCGGATACAAAACCGACGCCGAGAAATTCGGCTGGTCCTACGTCTTTCATTCCTTCGTCTCCAAAAGCATTCTCAAAAAAGGCCAAGCCCGCCCCCTCCCCGGCCTCGAATGGTGGTACGGCGTCCAAGGCGCCTGCTGGCACCGCCCCGAAGGCCCCGGATCCAACATCCGAAAACGCCTCGACCACCCCGCCACCCACATCTCCTGGAACGACGCCCACGCCTACTGCCAATGGTCCGGCAAACGCCTCCCCACCGAAGCCGAATGGGAATTCGCCGCCCGCGGCGGCCTCGTCCAAAAAATCTACCCATGGGGCGACGAACTCACCCCCGGCGGCCGCCACATGTGCAACATCTGGCAAGGAAACTTCCCCCACAAAAACACCACCGAAGACGGCCACCTCTCCACCGCCCCCGCCCGCTCCTTCCGTCCCAACGGCTTCGGCCTCTACAACATGGCTGGCAACGTCTGGGAATGGTGCTCCGATTGGTATAGCCCGACCCACCACCTCACCGCCTCCCTGCAAAATCCCGCCGGACCGCCCGACGGCGACCGCCGCCTCATGACAGGCGGTTCCTACCTCGGCCACGCCTCCTCCTGCAACCGCTACCGCGTC
>CAZJCL010000023.1:0-4844 GCA_964544025.1 uncultured Opitutales bacterium
GGTTTTTCTGGGGGTGGGGTGGGAGAGATGCTTGACTTGGTGGGGCAAAGTGGGTTGAAATGGGGCGCTTTGGGACGCTCCGGATCGTTCTCTCTCAATGACCTTCTCCGCCACGCCAATCTATGTCGGCTCGTTTCGACACAATTTAGACGGGAAAAATCGGCTTACGATTCCGTCTAAATGGCGTTTTGCGGGCGATGAGGCCGATGTGTATCTCGCTCTGCCTCATCCGGATGGATACATCATGGTTTTACCGCCGGAGGAGAAGATGCGGCTGTTGGAGAAGGTGCGGGAGGTGAAGATCAGCGACAAAGCGGGGCAGGCTTTTTTGCAGCGGTTCTTTGCCGGGGCGCATTCGTTCGGGTGCGACAAGCAGGGGAGGATCAATTTGACGACGGAGTTGGCGCGCCACGCGGGAATCACAAAGGAGTCCGTTTTGGTGGGGAACATGATCCGTTTCGCGATTTGGAGTCCGGAGCGCTGGGACGCGATTCAGGACAGCACCGAGGGAGAAGTATTCGGCGATCTGATGCGCCAACTCGATTTTTAACCATCAACCGTAACCGCAGAAGAAAGACAGTCATGAAATTAGCGAAAGATCTGATGACCTCCGGAGTTCTTGGCCGCGGTGAGACGCGTCACTGCGCGGAGTGGGAGTTTCCGGAACGGGCGAGGGAAACGAAATTTGGGCGTCCGGCGGCGATCCGGATGGCGGAGGCGCGCCGGTTGCGCGGGCAGCGGGAATTGGCGCGGCGGGGAATTTTGGCGGGAACGTTTTTTCATTTTGGCGGAAGAAATCGGACTGAGAAATGACACTTCAACTCCAGGCAAAAACAGCGTGGTTTATCGGCGGAAACAGAATCCGGCGGTCGGGCGGCGCGTGGACGTTTTTGAGGGAGGTGGCGGGATGAGCGAGCATGTACCGGTTTTGCTGGAGGAGGTTTTGACGTTGCTGGCGCCGCGGGCGGGTGAGCGGTTTCTGGATGCGACGTTTGGGGGCGGAGGGCATAGCGCGCGGATTTTGCGGGCGGGAGTTTCGCTGGTGGCGGTTGACCGGGATCCGGCGGCGGCGGCGCGGGCGAAGGATTTCGCGGCGGAGTGGGGGGAGCGGTTTGCGTTTCACCGGTTGAATTTCGATCAGCTCGGGGAATTGCCGGGGCCGGGTTTCGACGGGATTTTGCTGGATATCGGGGTTTCTTCGTTTCAGCTGAACGAAGGGGAACGGGGATTTTCGTTCCGGATGGACGCGCCGGTCGATATGCGGATGGATCCGGATTCGGGGATTCCGGCGTCGGAGTGGCTGGAGACGGCGGACGAGCAGGAGCTGGTGCGAGCGGTGCGGAATCTTGGCGAAGAGACCGAATGGCGGCGCGTGGTTCGGGGAATCATGGCGGCGCGCGGGACCGGTCAATTGGCGCGGACGGCGAGTTTGGCAGAGGTGATCGCGAATTCGAAAAGCGCGCGTGCCCGACGGGAGAGCAAGATCCATCCGGCGACGAAGGCGTTTCAAGGAATCCGGATCGCGATCAACGACGAACTCGGGGCGCTGGAGCGGGCGTTGCCGGCGGCTTTCGAGAAGCTGAATCCAGGCGGTCGTCTCGCTGTTATTACTTTTCATTCGCTGGAAGACCGCATGGTGAAGCGGTTTTTCCGGGAATTGTGCGGTCAACCGGTCGATGCCCGGGACAGCCGCCCGCAACAACTCCGCGACAAGCGCGCGGAGGCTTTGACCAATCGTCCGGTTTCGCCCTCGGAAGAGGAAATCCGGAGCAATCCACGCAGCCGGTCGTCCAAATTGCGGGCGATCCAGAAACTCCAAGACCTATGAGAACCAGAAAAAGAAGCTATCTCGGTCGCCAACTTCTTGTGTTGACCTTTCTCTTCGTTTTTTTCGCCGGTTCGTTCGGACTGGCGACGGTTTGGTTGCGGCAGCAGATCGCGATCGCCGGTTCGGAGACGCGGGCGATGGAGCAGCGGCTGGCGGACGTGGAGCGGTTTGACGCGAAGCTGACCGGGGAAATCGCGTTGGCGATGAGTCCATTTTTTCTGGAACAGCAGAACGCCCGTTTCGCGCTCGGATTGCGTCAGCCGCAGGAAAAGCAGGTGGTGCGGGTGGATTCGCGGACGCAGGAACGGTTCGCGCAATTTCGTTCGGATCAGCTGGCGAGCGTTCCGGATCAACCGCGTTTCAGTTTGAACTCGGAAAGGAATTAGAATGAGCCCCGCCTTTGCCTCCAGTTTTCGACTCGGAACGGTTTGCCTGTTTGTGGTGGCCGCGTTCTGCGGAATCGGAGCGCGTCTGTACCTGTTGCACGTGGTCGACGCGGACAAGCTCGGGGAAATCGCGGAGCAGAACCGGCGGAAGATCATCGTGCAGCCGGCGCGGCGCGGAAACATCGTGGACCAGAACGGGAACGTGCTGGCGACAACGCGTCCGCAAATCGTGCTCGGCGTGGATCCGCAGGTGTTGCGCGAAGAGGACCGGGAGAAGTGGCCGGAGTTGGCGCGGATGATCGGATTGCCGCTGGCGGAATTGGACGCGTTGATGAACCGGCGGACGGCGCAGGGGCGGTCCGGATTTTCGGACGACGTGCAGTTGGTGCGGTGGGTGAAGTTGCACGACGCGTTGGACGAAGGTGTTTACCGGGAGGTGCAGGAGTTGGGGATTCGCGGCGTGTATGGAAACCGGCGGTTTGACCGGTTTTATCCGGGCGGGGAATTGGCGTCGCATTTACTCGGTTATATTAACAAGGAAAAGGATCCGGTGACGGGCGTGGAACGTTACATGGATTTTTATCTGCGCGGTCAGGATGGGTGGCTGGAGAGCGAGCGCGATGGACGCCGTCGGGAATTGGCGCAATTTCGGAGTCGCGAAGTCGCTTCGTCGGACGGACTGAATGTGCAACTGACGCTCGACATGGTGGTGCAGCACATGATCGAGGAGGAGTTGCGGCAGGTGGTGGCGGAGCATAATCCGAAAGGGGCGACGATCATCGTGAGCGAGCCGGTGACCGGCTACATTTTGGGGTTGGCGAATTATCCGACGTTTGACCTGAACGAATACAACACGGCACCGATCGCTCATCAGCGTAACTTGGCGATCACGGATGTGCTGGAGCCGGGATCGACGTTTAAGATTGTGCCGGTGGCGGGCGCTCTGAACGAACGGCTGGTCGATCCTGAAATGGTTTTCGATTGCAACATTTCGAGCATCCAGGTCGGGAGTCGCGCGGTGCGTTTGCCGAAAGACCATCGTCCGCTCGGAGAGATTTCGGTGACGGAGATTATCGCGAAATCGAGCAACATCGGTGTGGCGCACATGGGCGTGAGGCTCGGATCGCACCGGCTTTACGATTACGCGCATCGTTTCGGTTTCGGCGAGCCGACGGGGTTTCCGTTGGGCGGAGAAGTGAACGGGACGCTGCATAAAGTGAAGGATTGGGACGGGTTGACGATTACGCGGCTTCCGATGGGGCACGCGGTGAGCGCGACGCCGATGCAGATTCATTACGCGATGGCGGCGGTGGCGAACAACGGGATTTTGATGCGGCCGCAGGTGGTTCGCCGGGCTTTCAACGAGGCGGGCGATACGGTGGTTTCGTTTCCGCCGGAGCCGCGGCGGCGGGTGGTTTCGGAGGAGACGGCGCGGGAAGTTTCGCGGATGTTGGCGTTGGTGCCGACGGCGGCGGGAACGGCTCCGCGGGCGGCGATTCCGGGATTTGAAGTGGCGGGGAAAACGGGGACGACGCAGAAAATCGTGAACGGACGGTATTCGAGCCGGCATCACGTGGCGTCGTTTTCGGGATATTTCCCGGCTTCGAATCCGCGCGTGGTGATGACGATCATCGTCGATGAGCCGCGTGGTCCGGGCAGCTCGTACGGGGGAGTTGTGGCGGCACCGAGTTTCAAGCGGATCGGCGAGCAGCTTATTCAATATCTGGGAATTACGCCCGGGGAGGATCCGCAGAATTATTTTGCACTTGAAGGGACATCGTATGATCGCGCAGGTCAATCCGGGCTATAATTTCACTCGTCGCAAAGAGCCGTTGCGGGCCGCGACCGGGCGGACGCTTTTTGGCGCGCGGATGGAACGCGACGGGCGGCAGGGCGCGTCGTTGGAGCGGTTGTGCGAAGCGTTGGCGCCGATCGGGGTGAAGGGGACGCTGGCGTTGCGGGTGGAGGAGCTTTGCATGGACAGCCGCCGGGCTTCGCCGGGATCGCTGTTTTTCGCGCTTCCCGGGGCGATGACGGACGGGAGTTATTATGTGGAGGAGGCGATCGATCGCGGGGCGGTGGCGGTGGTGACGGAGAAGGCGGGGCTGCATCATCCGCGGGCGACGTTTATTCAAGTGGCGGACGCGCGGGCGGCGATGGCGGAAGTTTGCCGGCGGTTTTACCGGTTTTCGCCGGATGCGCCGAAGTTGACCGGAATTACGGGAAGTCATGGGAAAACGTGCGTCGCGCACTTGTTGCATCATTTGCTGAATTCGGGATTCGGGGAACGGGCGGCGGTTTTTAGCAGTATTCAATACGATTTGGGATCGCGGGTGGTGCCGTCGTACCGGACGACGCCGGAAGCGCTGGATCTGTACGGGATGTTGGCGCAGGTGAAGGAGGCGGGTTGCGGGCGGGCGATTGTGGAGATCAGTTCGCATGGGTTGGCGCAGAAGCGGGTGCACGGGCTGCCGTTTGAGGTGGCGGTTTTTCTGAATTTGGGCCGAGAGCATGCGGGGTATCATGGCGGAGCGGAGGAATATTATCTGGCGAAGAAGAGTTTGTTTACGGGGGAGCAAGGGGCGTTGCCGAAAACGGCGGTGGTGAATTTGGACGATCCGTTTGGGCGG
>CAZJCL010000023.1:4944-9082 GCA_964544025.1 uncultured Opitutales bacterium
GGAGCGGGCGCGTCATGTGGAGGCGGTGCAGGAGTTCGCGGATTTCGCGTGGGCGGCGGCGATGAATCCGCGGAACGAGCCGGTGGAGAAGATTTTCGGGGAGATGCGGCGGGGCGTGGTGGATCCGCAGCGTTTGGCTTTTATGGAAAACCGGCGGCGGGCGATTGCGCTTGCCTTCGACACGGCTCTTCCGGGGGACGTGGTCGTTTTGTTGGGAAAAGGACACGAGAATTTTCAACTGATTGGAGACGCGGCGCTTCCGTTTGACGATCGATTGGTGGCCCGGGAACTCCTTGCGCTTCGGGAAATTGCTCTCACAACTTCGATGCATGCCTGAATTCGATCCAGAGCGATTGCGGGAATGGAGCGGCGGCCGTTGGACGGAATCGCCGACCGGTCCGGTGCACGGTTTTGCCTACGATTCGCGGCGGGTGAAGCGGGGGGATTTGTTTGTGTGCCTGAAGACGGAGTTTCGGGATGGGCACGATTTTATTTTGAACGCGGCGGCGGCGGGCGCTGTGGGGGCGTTGGTGAATCGGGTGGATCCGACGGTTTCGTTGCCGCAGTTGGTGGTGGAGGATACGTGGGAAGCGCTGCGGAGAATGGCGGCTGCGCACCGGGCGAATTTTCCGGGTCCGGTGGTGGGGATCAGCGGGAGTTGCGGGAAAACTTCGACGAAGGATTTGCTGGCGTTGTTGCTGGGAGGCGCGGGGAAGGTTCACGCGACGGAAGGGAATTTGAACAATTTGATTGGGGTGCCGGTGACGTTGCTGGGGCTGGATCCGGAGATTCATTCGGCGGCGGTGATCGAGGCGGGAATCAATTTGCCGGGGGAGATGGAGAAACTGGCGGAGACGATTCAGCCAACGGCGGCGATTATTACGACGATCGCGGCGGTTCATTTGGAGAGGTTGGAGAATCTGGAAACGGTGGCGCGGGAGAAGGCGATGCTGGCGCGGAAAGTCGGGAAGAACGGGGTGGCGGTTTTTCCGGCGGCGTGTTTGGCGTTTCGGGCTTTTCGGGAGATTTCGGGACGGCGGATTGTTCCGGGAGAAGCGCCGGAGGGGAATCCGGTTTTTCGGGTGGAGCAGAAGGCGGAGTCGACGGAGGTGCGAATCGGGAAAAACGGGGAGCGGGTTTTCGATTTGCGGAAAGTGAGTTTCGGGATGGCGACGGACGCGGTGTTGGCAATCGAGATGGCGCGGGAATTGGGGGTGACGGACGAGGAGATTCGGGAGCGGTTGCGGGAGTGGGCACCGGCGCAGTTTCGGGGACAATTCGTGCGGGAAGGGGCGATTGATTTTTATGTGGATTGTTATAATGCGAATCCGGCGGCGATGAAGGACGCATTGGCGTTTTTCCATGAAGTCGCGGATGAGCGGGCGCGGATTTATGTGCTCGGTTGCATGGGAGAGTTGGGGAAGCAGTCGGCGGCGTTGCACCGGGAAGTGGGAAAAGGGTTGCGGTTGCGTCCGCAGGATCGGGTTTTCATTACGGGCGGCGATGTGGAGGCGTTGCGGGAAGGATTGCTGGCGGCGGGAAACGGGACGCGGCAGATCGTCGCTTTTTCGGACTTGGAGACGATTGTGGATACGGTTTTGCGGCATAAAGGGTATGTGTTTATGAAAGGAAGCCGGGTGTACGGGCTGGAGGAATTGTTGGATCGGGTGCGGTCGCGGAAGGAGGCGGAATGTTAAGTTATCTGGCGGATTTCGAGCAGTTTTGGGGGCCGTTGCGGCTGTTCCGTTACATTACGTTCCGGTGCCTTTTCGCGGCGGGGACGGCGTTGTTGATCGGGTTTATTTTGGGGCCGTGGCTGATCGCGAAGTTGAAGCAGATGAGTTTCGCGCAGTCGTTTCGCGACGCGAGTCAGGTGGGGAAACTGGCGGAGTTGCACGCGAAGAAGAAGAACACGCCGACGATGGGCGGGTTGTTGATTTACGCTTCGGTGACGGGGAGCGCGTTGCTTTGGGCGCGGCCGAACGTGTGGGTTTTGGTGGCGCTTTTCGTGTATTCGGGGCTGACGATTTTGGGATTTCGGGACGATTATTTGAAGGTTTCGAAGAAGAATACGAAGGGGATTTCGAGCCGGCAGAAGTTGTTGTGGCAGGGGATTATCGCGGTGGTGGCGCTGGTGGTTTTGTTGGTCGCGGACGAAAGCGGGGCGAAGGTGCGGGAGTTTTGGGCACCGTTTTTGAAGGAGCCGGTTTGGGCGAGCGCGCCGATTTGGTTTTTGTTTCCGTTCTTTTTTCTCGTTCTGACCGGATCGAGCAACGCGATCAATTTGACGGATGGCGTGGATGGATTGGCGATCGGGTGCACGATCTCGGTGGCGCTGATTTACGCGATAATGGCTTACGCGACCGGGCATGCGATTATCGCGAATTATTTGTTTATCAGCCATGTGCCGGGGACGGGGGAGTTGGCGGTGATTTGCGCGGCGCTGGTGGGAGCGGGGATGGCGTTTTTGTGGTTCAACTGTCATCCGGCGGAGGTTTTTATGGGGGACACCGGATCGCTGGCGTTGGGCGGATTGATCGGGGTGGTGGCTTTTATGGTTCATCAGCCGCTGACGCTGATCATCGTGGGCGGGATTTTCGTGATGGAGGCGATGTCGGTGATCATCCAGGTTGGGTCGTTCAAATTGCGGGGCGGGAAAAAGGTGTTTCTGATGTCGCCGATTCATCACCATTTCGAACTGAAAGGATGGCCGGAAACGAAGGTGGTGATCCGGTTCTGGATTCTTTCGCTGATTTTCGCGTTGGTTGGGCTGGGGACCCTCAAACTCCGGTGAAAAGTCAAAAAACCATCAAAAGCAAGACGATGCATAAAATCAGTCGCGGCGGCGGGATTTTGATTTGCTCCACGCGGGCAATGAGGGGCAACATGCCCGCAGAAAAACCGTCCGCTACGCGGATTCCGGCGGCCTTTTTTCGTGGAGAAAACCTGATCCGCCAACACTTCTCAACTCTCGGTAACAACGTTTTGATGTCATGAAAATTGTAAGAATATTCGGGATCGTTCTGGCCCTTCACGTGGTCATGTTGCTCGTATTTTTCCAGCCCGGCTGCCAGTCCAAGCCGCGTCCTCAGCCGGAGCAAACCGGCGGAACGGTTTCCAGCACGGGTCCGGCGGAACAGCTCGATTGGGAGAATCCGGATTATACGACGCAGGTGGAGCCGCTGGAGCGACCGCGCACCGCGCCGACGCGACCGGCTTCGGAGCCGGTTCGAAGTGGGCGGACGCAGGTGGAGGAGCCGTTGCAGCCGCTGGAACCGTTGCGGCCGCTGCCTTCGACTTCGTCGGCACCGAGCTATTCTTCTTTGCCGGAGGAAACTTCTTCGTCGGGAGTGTACACGGTGCAGCGCGGGGACAATCTGACGGCGATCGCCCAGCGGCATAACGTTTCGTTGAGCGCGCTGCTTTCGATCAACGGGTTGAACCGGAATTCGATTATTCGGCCGGGACAGGAGCTTTTGATTCCGGCGGGCGGTTCGGCGGGCAGTTCGGCGCGCTCGACCGCGAGTTTGTCTTCGTCGTCGCGTCCGGCTCCGGCGGGAACGGAGACTTACACGGTGGTGCGAGGGGACAGTCTTTCGCGGATCGCGAGCCGGCACGGGACGACGGTCGGGGAGTTGAAGGAGTTGAACAACTTGAGCAGCGATACGATTCGAGTGGACCAGAAATTGATTGTGCCGAAGGGCGGTGGCGGTAGCGCGAGCCGTTCGAGTGGTGGTTCCGCTTCCAGTTCGGGTTCGAGTTCGCAAAGTTCCAGCCGTTCTGTCGCTTCGGGCGATGAGCATGTGGTGAAGTCGGGGGAAACGCCGGGGGGAATCGCGTCGCGTTACGGGATCAGCGTGGACGAGTTGATGAGCGCGAACAACATGAGCGATCCGCGTCGGATGCAGATTGGCCAGAAATTGGTGATTCCGGGGAAGAAGGCGAGCGCCTCGACTTCGGGCGCAACGGCTTCGGCTCCGGCTCCGCGTCAGCCAGCGCCGACGGCTCCGGCTCCGGCGCCTGCGTCTGTGTCGACTCCGCGTCCGCAACCGCAGACGCAACGCGATCCGGTGCTGGATCCGCGTCCGGTGCAGGTTTTGCCGAGCGATGAGGTTTCGGAAGACGAGTTTCCGATTAT
>CAZJCL010000023.1:9182-12279 GCA_964544025.1 uncultured Opitutales bacterium
CGTCAGGCGATCTGGCTGGGCGTCGCGCTGGTGGCCGGAGTGGTGGTGAGCTTTTTGCCGATCGAGCGGTCGCGGAAACTGGTTTGGATCGGGGCGGGAGTTTTGCTGGTTGGGCTGGTTTTGGTGTTGATTCCGGGAATCGGGGTTTGGGTGAACGGAAGCCGCCGGTGGTTGCCGCTGGGGCCGATGCGGTTGCAGGTTTCGGAGTTCGCGAAGTTGGGAATGGTTTTCGCGCTGGCGGTTTATTTGGGAGCGAACCAACGGCATATCGGCACGTTTTGGCGGGGGTTTATCATACCGTCGGCGATTGTCGGGTTGACGTCGGGATTGATTATTTTGCAGCCGGACTACGGGATGGCGGCGCTTTGCGCGGTGGTTGGATTTACGATGATGTTTCTGGCGGGGACGCGGTTGATCTATCTGGTTCCGACGCTGACGACGCTGGGGTCGTTGTTTTGTTTCGCGTTGTATTTGAGTCCGGTGCGGTGGCGGCGGATTGTGGCGTTTCTCGATGTGGAGGGTAACCGGTCGGACGGGGCGTATCAGCTTTGGCAGGCGATTCTGGCGTTTGGCGCGGGGGGAGTTCATGGAAGCGGTTTGGGGAACGGGCGTCAGCAGATGGCGTTTTTGCCGGAAGCGCACACGGATTTTATTTTCGCGGTGATCGGCGAGGAATTGGGGCTGTTTTTTACGGGCGGCGTACTGTTGCTGTTTTTGGCGATTTTTCTGGTGAGTTTGCTGCATCTGCGGAACGCGCCGAATCTGTTTCAATATTTGCTGGTGAGCGGGGCGTTGTTGCTGATCACGTTGCAGGCGCTGATCAACATGGGAGTGGTGACGGGATGTTTGCCGACGAAGGGAATGTCGCTGCCGTTTATCAGTTACGGCGGGTCGAACCTGGTGGTCGTATTCATGATCGTCGGATTGATCATTAACACCGCGTTTTCCTGGCGGCGCTCGCCTTTGCGCGACCGGGAGCGGAGCCTGAAGGAGATCGTGGCGTGAACCGGGTGTTGATTTCATGCGGGGGAACGGGCGGACATCTGGCGCCGGGAATCGCGTTGGCGGAAGGATTGGTGGCGCGGGGGCATACTTGCTGGCTTTTGATCAGTCATAAACGGGTGGACGCGCGGCTGGTGCAGAAGTATCCGCATCTGGCGTTTATTAAAGTTCCGGGAGCGCCGTTCAGTTTGAAGCCGATCGGCTTTTTTCGGTTTTTGGCGGGGCAGATGAACGGGGTTTTTACTTCGGCGCGATTGTTGAAACGATTGCAGCCGGATTTGGTGGTCGGGTTTGGCGGGTTTAGTTCGGCCGGGATTTCGGTGGCGGCGTTTTTGCGGAAGATTCCGTTGGTGTTGCATGAATCGAACCGGATTCCGGGGCGGGCGGTGCGATTTTTGAGCCGGTTTGGTCCGGCGCGGGTGTATTTGCCGGCGGGAGTTCGGGTGGGGTCGTTGTCGGCGGGGAGGATCCGGTATTTCGGGTGTCCGGTGCGGAAGGAGATCGTGCGGATGCCGATGCAGAAAAGCCGGGCGGCGCTGGGAATCGATGAGAAGGCAAAGTTGCTGGTGATTCTCGGGGGAAGCCAGGGGGCGACGGTTTTGAACGAGTGGGCGGAAACGAATTTCGCGCATTTGGCGCAGGAAGGAATTTCGCTGTATTGCGTGGCGGGATTGAACAAGGGGGAGGAGCGGAAAATCGAAGCGCCGACGCGGAACGGCGGGGTGGCGACGGCGACGTTTGTTCCGTTCAGCGACCGGATTTCGGAATTGTTGTCGGCGGCGGATCTGGTGGTTTCGCGGGCGGGAGCGGGGACGATCGCGGAATTGATCCGGTGCCGGGTGCCGGCGGTTTTGATTCCGTATCCGTACGCGGCGGACGATCACCAGAAGGCGAACGCGCTCTTTTTCGAGCAACAGGGCGGCGGCGTGGTGGTGGATCAGGCGCGGATTGCGGATCTGACGAAGGAGGTTTTGGAGGTGATTTTCAACGATTGGTTGTTGCAGAAATTCCGGGGGAATTTGCAACGAATGGATCGAGGGGACGCGTTGGAAGCGATTTTGGACGATTTGGAGGAGATTTGCCGGACGGTTCGGGAAGGGAAGAGCGTGCGGGTTTTGGAGATAGCGTGATGGAGGAAATCCGGGAAGTTCTGTCGTCAGAAGCGGTTTTTCGGACGAATGAGCCGGTGGGCCGGAAGACGACGTTGGGCGTGGGCGGCGTGGCGAAATATTACGCGGAACCGGCGACGGTGGAGGATTTGCGGATTTTGTTGCGGGAGGCGAACCGGCGGGAAGTGCCGGTTTTTTGTCTGGGGCGGGGATCGAATTTGATCGTTTTGGACGGCGAGATTCCGTTTCTGGTTTTCCGGTTGTATCATCGGAACTGGCGGGAAATCGAGGCGGCGGGCGAAGGACGGATTCGGGCGGGCGCGGGCGTTTCGATGCGGGAATTGTGCGTGCAGGCGATGAAGCTGGGGCTGGCGGGATTCGAGTTTTTGGAGGGAATTCCGGGATCGGTGGGGGGCGGATTGCGGATGAACGCGGGGGCGATGGGCGGTTGGATGTTTGAGGTGGTGGAGGAGGTGCGGTTTTTGACGAAGGAGGGGGAGGAACGGCGGCTGCCGCGGGAGGAGTTGCATTACGGGTACCGGCATTGCCGGGAGTTGGAGGATGGGTTCGCGGTGGAAGCGGTTTTGCGGGCGCCGGCGCGGGCGGAAAGCGAGGCGATTCGGGAACGGATTTCGGAGTTGCAGAAGCGGCGGACGGGGTCGCAGCCGAAGGAGCGGAGCGCGGGGTGCATTTTCAAGAATCCGGAAGGGAACGCGGCGGGGCGGATTATCGACGAGATCGGCCTGAAAGGAAGCGGTTGCGGGGCGGCGGAGATTTCGGAGACGCACGGGAATTTTATCATCAACAAGGGCGGGGCGACGAGCGACGATGTGTTGGCGTTGATTCGGCGGACGCGGGAGGAAGTGCATCGCCGGACGGGAATTTGGCTGGAGCCGGAGGTTTTGCTTTTGGGGCGGAAATGGGAGGAGGTGCTGTGAATTTTAGATTTTACATTTTCGATTTTAGATTTGGGGGAGAGGGTTTTT
>CAZJCL010000023.1:12379-17697 GCA_964544025.1 uncultured Opitutales bacterium
TTGGGGATTGTGGAGATTGTGCCGCGGTCGGGGAGGTACGATTACGAGAGCAAGTATACGAAAGGGATGACGGAGTATCGGTTTCCGGCGGAAATTTCGCGGGAGTTGGAGGCGGAGATTCGGCGGCATGGGGAGGAAGTTTTTCGGGAGTGCGGATGCCGGGATTTTGCGCGGGTGGATTTTATGTTGAACGAATCGGGGGAGCCGGTATTTCTGGAGATCAACACGCTTCCCGGCCTCACGGAAACCAGTCTGCTCCCCAAGAGCGCGTTGTGCGAGCGGATGAATTTTCCGGCGTTGGCGCGGGAGTTGGTGAGACCCGCCCTTGACCGTTTCAAACTTTCGCAAAGGATCCCGCAGTTGTGAAAAATTCCACTCGTTCCAGTGCAAAATCAGGTTCCGGTTCCTGGCGGCAGATTCGTCAGAACGCGAGCCGGAAGGTCGTCACTTCGCACGCTCGGAAAAAGTTGTTTAAAGCGGTTTTTCGGAGTGTGTTGGCGGTGGCGCTGGTGGGCGGAATTGGGGTGGGCGTTTATTTTGGCGTCGAACATTGGCAGAGCGTGAAGAGCGTGACGACGGTTTTGCCGGCGCAGCCGTTGCGGGAGATCCGTTTCGCGAGCGATGGAGTTTTGACGCAGCGGTGGGTGGAAAGCGCGTTGGCGTTGCCGGAGGGGATCGATACGATGTCGATCGATATTCACGATGTGAAGAACCGGCTGGAGTCTTTTGGTCAGGTGAAAGCGGCGACGATTCGGCGGGGTGCGGATTGGTTGGAGATTTCGGTGAGGGAACGGACGCCGGTGGTGAAACTGGCGACGCGGGGCGCGGATGGCGGAGTGGTGGAGCTTTTGGTGGATCGGGAAGGGCATGTGTATCAGGGATTTGGTTACAATCGGCACGAGATCGCGGGATTACTTTTTTTGGACGGGGTGAGATTGCAGCGGCAGGGGAACGGGTTTCGGCGGTTGCCGGGAATTGATCAGGTGGACGATTTGCTGCGGTTGGCGCGGAGTCAGTTTCCGCATTTGGTCCAGAGTTGGAAGGTGGTGGATTGCCGGGATTTGCCGCGGTTGCGGGTGCGGAGCGACGATATTCGTGAAATCGCGTTTGGGGAGAATGCGGCGGATTATTCGGATCAATTGCGGTGGCTGGACATGGTGCAGGAATCGAATCGCCGGCAGTTGATGGGGATGCAGGATTTTGTGGATCTTTCGCTGGAGAACCAGGTGGTGGTGAGATAGGAGGGACAAAGAAGCGGATGGCAAAGAGCAAGATAATCGGAGCGGTGGAAATCGGAACCTCGAAAGTCGTGGTGCTGGTCGGCGACATTGTGAACGGACGGAGCCTGAACATTATTGGGATGGGGCAGTGTTCGTCGCGCGGGGTGATCAAGGGGGACATCATCGATTTCAAGCTGGCGAGCGATTGCACGCACGCGGCGATTTTGGCGGCGGAACAGCAGGCGGGAACGAGTATCGAGGGGATTTATCTGGCGCAGGCGGGCGGGCATATCGACGGATTTTATAACGAGGCGTCGGTGAGCGTGAGTTCGGCGGACAATATGGTGAGCCGGGCGGATATTTCGATGGTTTGCCAGCTGGCGAAAGGGAAAGAGCTGCCGCCGAACCGGTCGGTGATTCACCATATCCGGCGTCCTTTCCGGCTCGATGGGCGGACGATTTCGAATCCGGAACTATTGGGAGGGAACCGGTTGGATGTCGGTTATTGGACGGTGCATGGGGAGTATTCGAAAATTCGCGACTCGATCCATATCATCAACGGATTCACGTTGCATGTGGACGACTTGATTTTGGCGAGTTTGGCCTCCGGGGTGATGGTGACGACGGAGACGGAGCGGAAGAGCGGTGCGCTGGTGTTGGATATCGGGAGCGGGTTGACGGATTATGTTTTGTATCGGGATGGTTATGTGGAGATGACCGGTTCGTTGGCGATCGGCGGGGATCATTTGACGAACGATTTGAGCCTGGGGTTGCGGGTGACGCGGACGCAGGCGGAGAATGTGAAGGTGAAATCGGCGTCGGCGGTGGTGCATCCGTCGGACAAGACGGAGCGGATTTGGCTGAATGGAGATTTGAGCATCGGTGACCGGCAGATTCCGCGATTGGCGATCAACCAGATTACGTCGCTGCGAATGGAGGAGATTTTCGAGGTGGTGAAGGCGAAATTGGGGGCGAGTTTTCAGCCGGACAAGCTGGCGGGCGGAGTGATTTTGTGCGGAGGGAGCAGCCGGTTGAAGGGGATTTGCGAGGCGGCGGCGAAGGTTTTTGGCGCGCCGGCGCGATCGGGCGAGGCTCCGGCGTGGGTGAAGGAGGAGTTGCGCGGGCCGGAATACAGCACCTGTTTGGGACTTTTGAATTATGGATTGAGCGGGCAGGGGGAGAAACCGGTGGAGGCGAAAAAGCCGAAGGGATTGCTTTCGAAAATTTTTAGTTAAGCCAAATGATGGAAAATGAAAAAAGCCCGGCGGCCTCGTTGAGCCAATCGATTCCGGACCGTTTTACCTCGATGAAAATTGTGGGCGTCGGCGGCGCGGGATCGAACGCGGTGGACCGGTTGAAGATGGAGGATTTGGGGCAGGTGCCGCTGGCGGCGATTAATACGGATTCGCAGGCGCTGGCGTCGTCACCGGTCGAGGAGAAGTGCATGATCGGGAAAGGCGTGACCCGAGGACTCGGGACGGGCGGAGATCCGGAACTGGGGCGGGTGGCGGCGGAGGCGGATCTGGATTCGATTCAGCGGATCGTGGCGGGGACGGATTTGGTTTTTCTGTTGGCGGGAATGGGGGGAGGAACCGGAAGCGGCGCGGCGCCGGTGGTGGCGAAAGCGGCTTCGGACGCGGGGGCGCTGGTGATCGCGTTTGTGACGCTCCCGTTCACCTTTGAAGGAGCGCGGCGTCAGAAGCAGGCGGAGGAGGGGTTGGGGCTTTTGCGGAAGACTTGCGACGCGGTGATTCCGTTGCCGAACGATATTCTTTTGCAACAGTTGGACGAGAGCGCGAGCGTGTTGGACGCTTTTGAGAAGGCGGACGATTGGGTGGCGCGGGGGGTGAGGTCGATTTGGTCGATTTTGTCGCGGACGGGATTGATCAACCTGGATTTCGCAACGCTGCGGCAGATTTTTTGCAACAAGAGCGGGAAGACGCTTTTTGGACTGGGAACGGGGGAAGGGGAGAACTGGGTGCAGAAGGCGTTGAACGATTTGATGCTTTGCCCGCTTTTGCACACGCCGGAGTTTTCGCGGAAGGCGGACCGGTTGCTGGTGAACATTGTGGGCGGCCCGGATTTGGGGATTTCGCACGTGAACGAGATCATGGGCGTCGTGAACGAGCATTTCGGGCGGGAAGCGCATGTGGCGATGGGGGCGGTGATCGATGAAGGGATGGCGGGGCGGCTGGAAATTTGCGTGCTCGGAACGACCGACGTGAGCAATCGGCCGGGGATTTTTCAGCGGAAACCGGCTCCGGCGGCGAGGCCGGCGGTGGCGGAGATGGCGGGGGCGTTTCAGGTGCAGTCGCAGGCACAGAAGGCGGCGGCGGTGCCGGTTCCGGCGGCAGCGTCGAATCCGCGTCCGGTCGCGACGGTGGCGGCACCAGCGCCGCGAGTTGAGGCGGAGCGGGCGGCTGTTCCGGTTTCGGCGGCCAAACCGCAAGTTGCGGTGGCGGCGGGGGCGAAAGGGAAGGGGACGCTTCAGGAGGAGTTTCTTTTTGGCGACGCGGAGAAGCGGGGGTATTTCGACCGGACGGATGACAATGTGCACCAGGGTGAGGATTTGGATATTCCGACTTATTTGCGGCGCGGGGTGCGGATTCATTTGAGCTGATGGTTTTTTGGTGGAAAAGGGATTGACCGGGGAGGGATCCTTCTTTTCATTCTGTTCTTTACCGAGTGGGGACGTAGCTCAGTTGGAAGAGCGCCACAATGGCATTGTGGAGGTCGTCGGTTCGATCCCGATCGTCTCCACCACTCACTTTCCCGAAAAAAGCCCGCCATGCGCGGGCTTTTCGCGTTTGGAGTCGCGGGCGGATAAGGTTTCCGTTTGCGGCGGAGGGTGAGTCGCTTACATTGATTTACGATGTCCACTTTTTCCGAGATTTTCCGCACTCTTCCGCTCGAGGCGTTGCGCCAGCAGTCGCTCGATACGACCGAGCGGACGCTTTTGCCGGTGTTGCAAAAGGGGGAGGCGCATTCGCTGGCGGATTTCGCGGCGTTGATTTCGCCGGCGGCGGCGGGGCATTTGGAGAGGCTTTGCGAGCTTTCGCAGGCGCGGACGCGGAAGCATTTCGGGAAGACGATCCGGCTTTTCGCGCCGCTTTATTTGTCGAACGAGTGCGTGAACATTTGCGCGTATTGCGGGTTTTCGCGGAATAATCCGATTCCGCGGATCACGTTGCCGGTGGAGAAAGTGGTGGAGGAGGCGAAGTTGCTGGCGGGGCGCGGGTTCCGGTCAATTTTGCTGGTGGCGGGGGAGCATCCGAAATTCGTTTCGAACGGGTATGTGGAGGAGGTGATCCGGAAGTTGTTGCCGATTATGCCGAGCGTGATGCTGGAGCTCGGGCCGTTGGAGACGGAGCCGTATCGTCCGTTGGTGGCGGCGGGTTGCGAGGGGTTGGTGGTTTATCAGGAGACGTATCATCAGCCGACGTATGAGGAACTGCATACGGCGGGGCCGAAGAAGAAGTTTTTCTGGCGAATGGAAACGCCGGAGCGGGCGTATGCGGCGGGTTTCCGGCGGCTGGGGATCGGGGCGCTTTACGGGCTTTACGATTGGCGGTTCGAGGCGCTGGCGGTGGCGGCGCATGCGTTGTATTTGACGCGGAAATGCTGGAAGGCGCAGATTTCGATCAGCTTGCCGCGGATGCGTCCGGCGGCGGGCGGTTTCGCGCAGAAGTATTTTATGGAGGAGCGGGAATTGGTGCAGACGGTGGCGGCGTTGCGGTTGTTGTTGCCGCATGCGTCGATCGTGCTGTCGACGCGGGAGCCGGCGCGGTTGCGGGACGGGTTGATCACGCTGGGGATTACGAACATGTCGGCGGGTTCGAGCACGGAGCCGGGCGGTTACAGCAGTTTCGACGAGACGAGCTGGACGCCGACGAAGGAGCAGAAGGGGGAGCAGTTCCATATTTCGGACGAGCGGTCGCCGGAGACGATCGCGGCGGTGATCCGGTCGCGGGGGTATGAGCCGGTTTGGAAGGATTTCGATCAAGCGCTCGTGAAGTAAGAATGAAGAATTAAGAAGGTAAAATTAGGAGTCAGGAGTCAGGAGTCAGGAGTCAGGAGTCAGGAGTCAGGAGTCAGGAG
>CAZJCL010000024.1:0-17299 GCA_964544025.1 uncultured Opitutales bacterium
GATGACGACCGCCAGCTCTACATCGTCAATCCCGCCGTCAGCGACGACAACATCGTCTACGCCCCCGTCGGTCTTCACCACCGCGAACTCTGGTCCGTAAATCCGAAAACCGGCAAAAAACAGCAGATCCTCCCCGAAAATCTCCAAAAAGGCCAAGGTGCCCCCACCGTCTGGACCGGCCCCGACGGCCAAGTCTACGGCCGCATCGGCAGCACCCGTTTCCTCTGCAAACCAAACGGAATCGAAATCGGCAAAACCGCCGACCAACGCCGATACCCTGAGCGCCTCACCGCCGGAAACATCCGCGTCCAAAACGTCGACGACCAAGGCCGCCTCGTCCTGAAATCCGCCAAAACCGGCGAAACCCGTCGCGTCCAAACCGATTTCGAAGGCGTCGGCGAATCCATTTTCAGCCTCGGAGACGTCGCCGATGGCTGGCTCTTCGGAAGCGCGATCAAGCCCGGTGAAAGCTTCGCCGTGAATCTCGAAACCGGAGAAATCCGCGATCTCGGCCTCATCACGCGCGGCCGCATCCAAGTCTACGATTTCCTCAATCACGAAAAAGGACTCTTCACCGCCAGCTACACCGGGGGCCACATCGAGCTTCTCGACATCGACCAAGCTCTTGCCGGAAAAGGCGGCAAATCGATCATCCAGCTCTCCTCCAAACACGCCCAGGAACGCCCCACCCAATTGCTCAAAGGTCCCGACGGCGCCATCTACACCGTCACCACACCCGTAAAGGGTCACCTCGGCGGCACCCTCGTCCGGATCGATCCCAACGATCTCTCCACCAAAGTCTGGCGTCACCTGATTCCCGACCAAAGCCTGATGTCCCTCGCCTCCGTCGAAAAAACCGGCGAACTCTTCGTCGCTTCCGACATTCGCGGCGGCACCGGCACGAAACCCTCCGCCACCGAAGCCTATGTTTTCCTCTGGGATCCGAAACAGGAAAAAGTCGTCCATCAAGCGCAGCCGGTTCCGGGCGCACGCCGCTACGGAGCCGTCGCCGCCGCCAAAAACGGCCTCATCTACGGCATCGCCCAAAAACACTATTACGTTTTCGATCCCGTAAAACGAAAAACCGTTCACACCGGCGTTCTCCCCACCGGCGAACCCCGCTTCCCCGGCCTCCATTCCGAACCCGTCGGCAAAGAAGGCCTGATCTACGGCATCGCCGGCGGCGCGATCATCGCCATCGACCCCCGCGACAATTCCGTCTCCGTAGTCGCCAAACACGATTCCCTCCGCTCCGTCCACGGATTCTACGTCACCCAAGACAAAGTCCTCTACTACGGCTCCGGTGCCAACCTCATGCGCTACAAACTCCCTTAAACAAAAGCCTCCCGACAACTATGCTAAAACCACTCCTCTGCTCCCTCCTCCTCGCCGCGTCCACCGCGTCCGCCTCCGCCAACGCGGAAAACGAACAACCGGCAACCAACCTCCCGCCGCTCGACCTCTACCTCCTCGTCGGCCAATCCAACATGGCCGGTCGCGGAGAACTCGAAGAAATCGACCGAACCGCTCATCCGCGCGTCCTCGCTCTCGGCCCCGCCGACACCTGGATTCCCGCCGCCGAACCGCTTCATTTCGACAAGAAAAACCGCGGCACCGGTCCCGGCCTCGCCTTCGGAAAAACCATCGCCGAAGCGAAACCGGATTCCACGGTCGGCCTCATTCCAAGCGCGGTCGGCGGAACCATCATCTCCTATTGGGCCCCCAATCACGAACGCGGCCTCTACAACGAAGCCGTCCGCCGCGCCCGCATCGCCAAAGAATCCGGCACGCTCCGCGCCCTCATCTGGCAACAAGGAGAATCCGATTCCACCGCCGAACGCGCCCCGCTCTACAAAGACCGCCTAATCGCGCTGATGACGAAATTCCGCGAAGATCTCGATCAACCGGATCTCCCCATCGTCCTCGGTGGCCTCGGCGATTTCCTGAAATCTCCCCACCACAAAACCGTCAACGCCGCGCTGGAACAAGCCGCCGCCGAACTGCCGAACGCGATCTTCGTCCCCGCCTCCGGCAAAGGACACATCGGCGACCGCCTCCACTTCAACTCCGCCGCCCAACGCGAAAACGGCACCAACCAAGCCAAAGCATTCCTGCAACTCGAAACACGCGAAAAGGATCCGCAAGAAACCGCCGATTTATGAAAAAAACCTCTTGATTTCCCAACGGAAATCAATTCCATTATCTCCATCATAACTTTCCCCCGCCTAGCGGGGGTTTTGGGGTAACTAAGAAAGAAAGCAGCGGCCGGTCGTTTAGGGGTAGACGACCGGCCATTTCTTTTCCCGGAAAAGCCTTTCGCGCTTCCCGAAATTCGCGCTTTTATCGATCCCCCTTTTGGCCGGCTAAAACATCGCCACGAATCGCCTGATCGTTCGCCTCTCCCCGAATCGCCGTAAACGCCGCCAGCAACCGCGCCGCGTTTTCCCGCGCGTCGAAATTCGCCTCCACCCAATCGCGTGCCGCCCGCCGCAACCGCGCACCCTCTCCGTCATCCGCCCGAAGCCGACGAATCGCCGCCACCCACGCCCCCGAATCGCCCGGCTCCAGCAAATACCCGGTCGCCCCATCGCGGATCGCCTCCACCGTCCCCGAAACCGGAGCCGCCAAAACCGGCACCCCGAAAGCCATCGCCTCCGCGATCACGTTCGGCAATCCGTCCCGGTCGTCGTCCGCCGCGATTCTCCCCGTAAAACAAAAAACATCCGCCCAACGATAACACTCCATCACCTCCCCATACGGTTGCGCCCCCGTCAAATAAACGAAATCCTCCAGCCCCAGCGAATCCCGCAACGCCTTCAACTTCCCCATCAACGGACCTCCCCCCACGATGCGGCACAAAAACGGAACCTCCGCCGCGCGCAAGGCCGCGCAAATCCGCAAAAGATCGTCAAAACCCTTCTTCTCGATCAACCGCCCAACGCTCAAAATCCGAATCGGCTCCTCCCCGCCTCGCTCCAGCCCCCACGGTTTCATTTCCGGAAACTCAGTCAACCCGCGCCGGATCATCGCCACCCGGTCCGCGGGCGCTCCCAGCCGAAGCAATTCCTTCCTCGTCGCCTCCGTCGAAGTATGGATAAGCGCCGCCGCCCGCAATTTCGCCCCCAAAATCCAATCGCCCCCATCCCGAAACACATCGTAGGCATGCGCCCCGAAAGTAAACCGCGGCCCGCTCAATCCACGCAGCAAATACGCCGCCGTCGCCGGTCCGGTCGCCCAGACCGCGTGAACATGACCGCCCCCGCTCCGCCGAAAACGCTCCGCCCGAATCACCGCGAAGCCGAAACCAAGAAGGGTCTCCGCCACATTGATCGCCCCCGCCGGACGCCCCCGCCGCAATTCCCGGAAAAACGCGCGAAAAACAGCCGGATTCCTCCGGTATTCCCGCGCGAAAGCCAAAGGAAGCCCCGCCCATTCCCACCATCGGAAACGCCGCACCGGAACTCCCCGGAAATCCCCGCCCCCGCGAAAAAGCGAAAAAATCTCCAGTTCCACGCCCAGCTCCCGCATCGCCTCGATTTCCCGCTGGAGAAACCGTTCGCTCAGCTCCGGAAAGGTCGTAAACAAATACGCGATTTTCACGCCGCCACAATCATTCCGTTACCCCGTAATACCGGCGAATCGCCGCCCGCAACCACACGCCCGGCAACAACCGCGCCCCCAGCGGCGCGACCGACGCCTGAAAAAAAACGCCGCTCCGCACCGTCCCCTCCTTCCCCCGCTCGATCGCCCGCCAAAGATCGGCCGCCGCCCGCTCCGGCCCCGGCGCCCGCCGGTGGTGATGCGCCAACCGCTCCAGATATCCCGATCTTCCGTTCCCCTCCGCCACCCACGAATCCGCAAACGCCGTATCGAAATCCCCCGGACGAAAATCGATGAACCGCGTTTTCGGATACGCCCCCCGATCCAGCGACATGCTCAGCGTAAACACGCTCAAACCGGCCTTCGCCGCGTTGTAAACCGGCATCAGCGGAATCGGCAACTCCCCCGCGAGAGACGACGTGTTGACCACAACGGACGGCACCGCCTCCCGCTCCAGAAAAAAACGCGTCGTCAAAACCGGCGCCGTCAGCAAAACCCGCAAATTCGCCTCGATCTCCGCCACCGGCCGCTCCGTCAGCGAACCGACGCACCCGAAACCGGCGTTGTTCACCAACAAACCAATCGCGCCCGACTCCCCCGAAACCTTCTCCAAAGCCGGCCGAAGCGCGGCGGCATCCGCGAGATCGCATCCGATCCAGCGAAAACGATCCGACTCCTCCAACGGCCCCCGCCGTCGGCTCAATCCCCAGACCCGCCACCCCCGCTCCAAAAGCAACCGGACAAACGCCAGCCCGATCCCCGACGAACTGCCGGTCACCAGCGCCGCGTTTCCCTGGTCCGTCACGCCCGGCATCTCCGAAAAATCAACGAAACGTTCGCCCCGCCAAACCCCGCGCTGTTCGAAATCGCATATTCCGGCGCGACTGTCAGCGTTTCCGCCGGCAAAAAAAGCCCCTCGCAAACCGGATCCGGCTCGCGCAAATTCGCCGTCCCCACCGTCATCCCGCTTCTCATCGCCAGACAGGTAAACGCCGCTTCCAACGCCCCCGCCGCCGAAAGCGTATGCCCCGTCAAAGCCTTCGTCGAACCGATTGCCAAATACGGCCTCGTCCCGAAAACCTCCTTGATTGCCAGCGCCTCGGCCGCGTCGCCGTTGATCGTGCCCGTCGCGTGCGCGTTGATATGATCAATCTCATCCGGCCCGATTCCCGCCCGCGCCAACGCCAACCGCATCGCCCGCCCCAATCCCTCCCCTTCCGGATGCGGACTCGCCGCGCTGAAACCGTCCGTCGTTTGCCCCCAACCGGCCAACTCCGCGCACGGAATCGCGGATCGCGCCGCGACGACATCCTCCCGCTCCAAAATCAGCGCCCCGGCCCCCCCGCTTCCGACGAAGCCCCCGCGCGCCCGGTCGAACGGCAAACTCGCCCGGTCCGGATCCCTCGTCGTCGCCAGCGCGCGCATCCCGGCAAAAGGAAGAATACTCTCCAGATCCCCATCCTCCGCCCCCACCACGACGATCCGCTCCTGCCGCCCCGCCGCCAGCTCCTCGAACGCCGCCCCGAGCGCATGCGCCGAAGAGGAACACGCCGAATTGAAACCGCAACTGCTTCCCCGGATCTTGAAGATTGGACTAAGATTGAAATTCACCGCCCCCGCGACCGAGCGAACGATCCCATGCGGCGAACACCGCCCCACTCCGCGCTCATACATCCGCCGCACCTGACGATACAACGTCGATGCCGAACCGGAGGAGGCTGAATAAAGTCCCGTGCCCGGTCCGCTGATCTCGTCGCGCGACAAACCCGCATCCTCCAACGCGTCGAACACCGCCCGATACGCGTAAAAAACGTGCGGCGACATCCCGTTCAACTGCGCCCTCGGCAACCGGTAGCGCTCCGGAAAAACCCATTCCTGCGGATCCTCGGCCCTCGTATCCATCCCCTTGATCGTCCCCGCCAAAAAAACCCGGCAGCCCGGCGTCTCCTGAAACGGCGCGAATTCCTCGATCCCGTGGCGCAAATTTCGAAGATTGTCCGCAACCGTCTCCCCGTCGTTTCCGATCGAGCAAACAAATCCCAGACCCGTCACAAAAACGCGATGCGGCATCATCGAAATAAGGAAACCGCCCCCGGCGAACTCCCGGGAAACGCCAGCGTCAACGATTCGCAGGAGGCGGCGAGTTCCTCCTCCACAGCAACCCTGCCCTCGAAATACGCCAACGGATCCCGCGCCTTCCGCAACCGGACCGTCAATTTTAACACCTCGCCCGGACGGCAAATCCGCCGGCTTTTCACCCGCTCTAATCCAGCGAAAAAAACCTGTCTCCCCTCAAAATTCGAAAGCACCCAAACACACGCCAGCTGCCCCAGCGCCTCGATCATCAACGATGCCGGAAAAACGGGATTCCCCGCGAAATGCCCCCGCGCCTCCTCGCCAGTGATTCGATAACCGCCGCAAGCCCGCTCACCCTCGACACACGCCGAATCCAAAAAAAGAAACGGCGGCTTTTGCGGCAACAAAGCGATCAAATCCTCACGGTCGTAGTCGATGCGCGTCATGCGGATACGCGGCTGCTCAAATATTCGTTCAAACTCCCGAGCGTGCTCAACCGCAACAAATCCTCGTTCGGAATCGAAATCTCCAGACACTCCTCGATCATGATCACGATCTCGGTCAACGTCAGCGAATCGATCCCCACGTCGTCGATCAGCTTCGTCTCCGGCGTCGCCGTCTCCAGCGCCGCCGCCTGATCCGGATCGAGATGCCGCGTGATCGCGCCTTTGACGAATGCGATCAGACTGTCGGCATCGCCTGTCGCCCGGAAGTTCAACAGAGCCTCCAGCGTGCCCTCCGGACAATGCCTGAGGGTTTCTTTCAGATTTTCGTTGCTCATGAGTCGATCGTGCTGCCTCGCTTCCATCGGGGAAAACCCTAGCATCGAAAAACCGCATCCCACTTCAACCCAAAATGTTCTTGCCGAAAATTCACGCCCCTCGCCCAATCCTTTCGTGAAACCGCGCCAGATCGTCATTCTCCAAGATCGCCTGCGCCCCGGCGGCACCGAACGGCAAAGCATCTGGCTCACCCAAAACCTCTCCACCGATTCCCTCGCAACCAGCCTGCTTCTGTTTCAACCTCCCGATTCCGCGTTCCCGCCGCCTGCCGGATTACCCGTCCGCGCCCTCCAAACCCGCCGAACCCCATTCCCCTGGTTCGCGCCCGGCCTAATTCGAACCCTGCGCGCGCTCGAAACCGATCTCGTCATCTGCATGGGCCGCAACGCCAACGCCTACGGCCACTGGATCCGCCGCCGCCTGCCGCGAATCCGCCTCATCACCACCTGCCGCACAAACCAATCCCTCCCCCTCCTCTACCGCCGCTCCATCCGCGCCTCGCATCACTGCATCGCAAATTCCCAATGGGCCGCCGACCGCCTCGTCCAAACCGGTTTGAAATCCGCCTCTGAAATCGCGGTCATACCCAACGCCCTTCTCCGTCCATCGCTTTTCCAACTCGACCGCTCTCCCGCCACCATGGCCGCCGCCCGAACCGCGCTCCGCCTGCCTCCGGATTCTCCGGTCCTCTGCAACATCGCCAGCTTCGTCCCCGGCAAAAACAAACAGAGCCTCCTCCGCGCCTTCGCCCAAACGAAAACCCGCGACACCATCCTCCTCCTCGTCGGAACCGGCCCCGAACTCGCCGCCTGCCGGAAATTGGCGGCGAAACTGAAATTGGAAAACCGCGTCCGCTTCCTCGGCCACACCGAATCCATCGAACCGATCCTCCAAAGCAGCGACCTCTTCGTCTCCACCGCCCTCCGCGACGCCTTGCCCAACGCCCTGGTGGAAGCCCAAGCCGTCGGTTTACCGGTTATCGCCTACAACACCGCCGGCACCTCCGAAACCTTTATCCACGGAAACACCGGACAAAGCATCCCCCCCGGCGACGAAACCGGATTCGCCCGCGCCATCGACGACCTCCTCGCCTCCCCCGAAAAACGAAAAACCTTCGCCACCGCCGCCCGCTTTCACGCTCGCGAACATTTCTTTCCGGAAACCATCGCCGCCCGCTACCGCAAACTCCTGGCGGAAATACTGGCCCAATAAGGGTGAAAACGATTCACGGCATCGACAAACCCTATTGACATCCCAGTAATTCCAAAATTTTCTGGAATCTATGGAACCAGAAAACGGCGGAGATTCCGGCCCGCCCCGCGTCCTGCAGGAAACGGAGCTGCGCCTGATCGAGAACTGGGTTCGCTTGGCGGACAGTCTCGGCATTCCGAAATCCCTCGCGCAAATCTACGCGCTGGCATTTCTTTCGCCGGATCCGGTGACGGCGCAGGATTGCGTCGATTGCCTCAAAATCAGCCGCAGCTCCGCCGGACAAGGATTGAAAACCCTGAAAGAAATCGGCGCGATCCGTTCCGATTTTCAACTGGGTGCCCGCCGCGAGGCGTTCAAAATCGAGCCGGATCTCGGCAATCTGGTTCGCGGTATTTTGGAGGGACGCGTTTTCCCGGCGTTCGAGGATTTCTTCACCCAGCTCGATTCCCTTGAGGAAACCGCCGATCCTAAGAAAGACCAATTCATTCTCAACCGGATCGAGAAACTCCGCCGCTGGCGAAACAAGATCGAGGAGGCCCGCTTCCTGTTCGCGCCGTAAACCCCGCGCGACCGTTTCGCCATGGCCACAATCGGCAAACAAACCCCGTGGGAAATCCAGAAAGCGGTGATCTTCGCCGCCTTCGTGCGGGAATTGAACACCCGGTTCGGCCAATTCCGGCTCGGCTATCTCTGGGCGATTCTCGAACCGCTGGCGATGATCGGCGTGCTGTCGTCGGTCCGGGTTTTGGTCGGCAGCGCGGACATCGCCGGACTTTCCTATCCCGTTTTTTTCGCGGCCGGAGTGATCGGGTATTTGTTGTTCAATCACGTCGTCACCAGCGGACTCAGCGCCGTCGAATCGAATCTGGGGCTCTTTAACTATCAACGCGTCAAACCCGCCGATGTGTTCACCGCCCGGGCTCTGCTCGAACTTTTGATCGCTCTGGGCACGGCGGCGATCATTTTCCCCGGACTCCATTACCTCGGATTCACGTTCGCCTGGAACGACACCCTGCTGGTGGTCGCGGTCGTCGCCTGCCTTTTCGCGTTATCCTACGGGCTCGGCATGATTTGCAGCATCGTGGGACCGCTCTGGCAGGAATCGAAAAAAATTATTCCGGTAATGATTCGGCCTCTCTTCTTCATTTCCGGAGTCTTCTTTCCCGCCAACGCGCTTCCGGAAGGGATTCGCGGGTACGCCCTGCTCAATCCGCTGCTTCACGCGACCGAACTTCTGCGCGGCGCCATGTTCCGAAACTATCTCAGCCACGAAGGAAGTCTGTTTTATCTTTTTTGCTGGGGAGCCTCCATGCTGTTCCTCGGCCTCTGCGTCTATCGGATCTTTCGGGTGAGAGTCGTTACTTCGGGAAATATTCGATGATAAAGGTCCGCAATCTCACCAAATCCTATCGCGTCAAAACCGGCAGGCATTACGTCTTCCGCGGAGTCGACGCGGTGTTTCCCGAAGGGGTCAACATTGGAATCATCGGTCCCAACGGCGGCGGCAAATCCACGTTTCTGCGCATTCTCGGCGGGATCGATTTCCCCGATTCCGGAGAGATCGCCACCAACTGCAGTTTCTCTTGGCCCCTCGGTTTGAAAGGCGGTTTCGTCGGACACCTCACAGGGCGCGAAAACTGCCGGATGATCTGCAACCTCTACGGACTGCGCCCCCAGGACACCCGCCGGCAACTGCAAAAGATAAAGTCCCTCTCCGGCATCGGCGAATATTTCGAGGAACCGGTCAAATACTACTCCTCCGGAATGGGCGGGCGTCTCGGCTTCGCCCTCAGCATGTCCTTCGATTTCGACTACTTTCTCATCGACGAAATCACCGCCGTCGGCGACGCACAGTTCAAGATCCTCGCCAAGCAGGCGCTGGAGGAAAAAGCGAAGCGTTCCCGCGTCATCATGGTTTCCCACAACATGGGAGACATCAAAAAATTCTGCGACGTCGCCGTCCTGCTCAAAAACGGCGAATTCACCGTCTACGAAGATCTCGACGAGGCCATCCGAAACTACCTTCCGCAAACAAAACAGACCGACGAAAACCTGACCGAACTCCTGCGCCAGGCCACCGTGGAGGAACTGGATCTCGACCAGACGCCCTTGCCCAGAGAACTGCGCGAAGCCGCATCGGAAATCGCCACTCTCCTCAAATCCGTCGAGTCAAAACTCGCCACACCAGGCCACGTGATCGAAGGCGACGAAGCCGACTTTTACTCCCTCCTCGGCCTCGCTTACCAGCAGCTCGGCAACTACGGCGATGCGGAGCGATTTCACCAAAAATCCGTCGCCGGAAATCCCTGCAATCTGCGCAGCCAGCACACCCTCGCCAACCTCGCCTCCCGTCGGGAATGCTTCGATCTCGAACGGAACGCACTCGAAGCGGTCGAAAAAATCGCACCCGATCACCTCCAGACGATCCTTATCCAAGCCCGCGTCGCTTTGCGCGAACGCCGTATTGAGGAGGCCATACAGCTTTTGGAAAACGCACTCAAGAATCACCCGAAACATGCCCGCGCCTGGAACGATTATGCAAAGACCCTTCTCGAATCCGGCCAAATCCCAAAAGCGGTCGACGCGCAAATCAAAGCCGTCACCCACGCTTCCGGCAATCCCGCTTTCTCGCAGCAGCTCCCCGCGTTTTACGCTCAGCTCAGCCAACTGCTGGCCGCCTCGAATGCCATCGAACTCTCGATCCAAACCTCGTTCAAATCCTTCCTCCTGCCAAAACCGTCGCCGCTGGACCGCTACCGCGAGCCACTGAGAATCCTCGCCGCCCTCGACGAACGAATCACCGTCTGACGCCCGTTCTCGTCGAAAAACGTCCGCCACGAACCGCCGCAATTTCCTCCAACCGATGTCTCAACCAGCAAAAAAATCCCGCCCGCGAATCCTCAGCTTCCTCCTCTGTTGCGCGGCACCCGCCATCGCCGTCGCGATCTACCTGACCGCATTCGCGAAACCCGCCTACCAAACCGAGGTCAAGCTGATCGTCCGGGAAAATCAAGGGAACTCCGGACCGGCGATCCCGGGTTTCGCGTCGGTCCTGCTGGGGGTCGGTTCGAAAACCTCGCTCGAAGACGCGCTGATCCTGCAGGACTATCTCCATAGCGCGGCCTTCATCGAATCGGCGGAAAAAACCTTCGATCTCCGCAACCATTTTGAGGATGCTCCCACCGACCCCTTTCGACGCCTCCCGAAATCGGCCCCCGCGGAAACGTTCTACAAATTTTTTCGCAAAATGGTCTCCGTCGAGGTATTGCCCGAGTCAAGCATCATGACGATCTATATCCGGGTCTTCGCTCCGGCCATGGCGCAAGATCTTGCGGATTTCATCGTTGAACAAAGCGAAAAAAAGATCAACGACCTCAACGAACGAATGGCGGCGTCGCAGACGAATCTCGCCCAGCGCGAACTCGCCAAAACTATCGAACGGCTTTCGGAAGCGAAGGATCGCGTGCTTCAATTTCAAATCGCGAACGCGATGGTCGATCCCGTCGGAGAAACCGCCGCTTACTTCAGCAATATCGCCGCCCTCGATTCCCAGCTCATCGAAAAGAAAACACGGTTGCGGGTCGAAGCCAAATACCTGCAGGACGATACCTTCGACATCCAACGCCTGCACCAGGAAATCAAAGCCCTCGAAGAACAGCGAACGGAGGAAACCCGGCGGCTCGTGGCCGAAAACGATTCGAACATCGCCAGCACGATCCAAACCTACGAACGCTTGAAACTGCAGGAGGAATTCGCGCTCGCCGCCTACTCCACAGCCTTCGCTCTGGCGGAACAAGCAACGCTCGAGGCCTCCCGCCAAGAGAAATTCCTGCTCGTCATCGCCCCGCCCCACGTCCCCGAAAAACCGGTTTTCCCGCGTCCCATCCGCGGCACCGCGACCGCCCTCGTCCTGTCCTGCATCGCCTACGGAATCCTGCGACTCATGCTGGCGACCATCCGCGACCACACGATCTAAGAAATGAATTGGAAAAACAATCTCAGCACCGGCTCAACCATGACCTCCTCGCGATCTCCTCTTCTCCGAATCGCCATTCTCCTCGTGCTCGCGCTCGGTCTCGCTTCACCCGCCATCGCCCAGCTCGCCACCGCCGCCGACACCTCCCAAGTCGACGCCAGCCGCGCGGCAGTCGTTGACGCCGAGAGAGCAAACTCCGGCAACCACGACGGTTTTCGCATCAGTTCCGACGGATTTCCGATATTCGGCTCCCAACTGTTTCAAGGCGATTTCAAGGATCTCTCCTTCAGCGGCTTCAACCCCGATTATCAAATCAGCATCGGCGACGAGATCCAGGTCATGTTTTGGGGCGCCATAGACACCATCCTCGATCTCGCCGTGGACGCGCAAGGCAACATCTTCCTCCCCCGGGTCGGCCCCGTCCACTTGCTGGGAGTCCGCAACGCCGATCTCAACCGCGTCATCAACGACCGAATCAGCCAGGTGTACCGCGAAAACGTCGAAGCCTACGCGAATCTCCGGTCCACCCAGACGGTCAAAGTCTACGTCAGCGGATTCGTCCGCAAACCCGGCCTTTTCGAAGGTTTTGCCTCCGACTCCGTACTCTACTTTCTCGATCGCGCCAGCGGGATCGATCCGGAACGAGGCAGCTACCTCGATGTGGCCGTGCTGAGGCGCGACAAAAAAGTGGCGGAACTCAACCTCTACGAATTCTTGCAAAAAGGAACCCTCCCCATCACCCAATTCCGCGATGGCGACGTCATCCTCGTCGGTCCCAGATCTCATACCGCGACAATTTCAGGCGAAGTCATCAATCCCGCCCGCTTCGAATTCCAAGGCGACACCGTTTCCCTGAAACATCTCCTGACGCTCGCCTCCCCCAAAGGAACCGCCACTAGCCTCAGCATCCGGCGAGCCCGCGGCGGCTCCGCCCGCGCCTCGATCTACCCGCTGAAAGAGGCGGCCGGGCTCCACCTCGAACCCAACGATTTTGTCGAAGTCATCAGCCGGAACATTCCGGAAACCATCGTCGTCACCATCGCGGGCGAACACGAAGGCCCCACCAGCATCGTCCTCCCCTACGGAGCCAAACTGGCCGACGCGATCGAGAAGATCGTTCCCAGCGTCCGGTCGGACGTCGATTCTCTCCAGCTTTTCCGCGAATCCGTCGCCCGGCGCCAGCGCACGCTCCTGACCCAATCGCTCGAAAATCTCGAACGCGCCGTCCTCAACGCCCGCTCCGCCTCCCTCGAAGAAGCGCAGTTGCGCCTCGCCGAATCCGAAATGATTCTCGCCTTCATCGAACGCGCCCGCCAGGTGACGCCCAAAGGCCAAGTCCTGCTCAAAGGCCCCGACGACGCCGACCGAATCCATCTCGAAGACAACGACATTCTTTTCATCCCCGCGAAAACGATGCTCGTCACGGTTCACGGCGAAGTGAACTTCCCGAATACCCAAACCTTCCGCGAGCGGGAATCGTTAACCGACTACATCGACCGCGCCGGCGGCTTCACTCCAAACGCGAACAAATCCGATCTCCTCGTCATCCGCACCAACGGAACAATTGACGCCGTCGGCCGCGGTCGGCGGGTCCGGATCCATCCCGGCGACGAAATTATCGTTTTGCCGGAACCCGACAAAAAGAACCTCCAGTTCGCGAAAGACATCTCCACCATCCTCTACCAGACCGCCATCTCCGCCCGCGTCGTCATCGGCTTATGAACCGATTTCACCGCTTCACCTCATGATCGATATTTCGAAAACATCTTTACATGCGTCTATCGCCGAAACCAGCGGCACAGGCGGCGAACACAGGTTATTTGGCCGAAAATGACGAAGAATACGATTTCATCCCTGGACGTTATCATCTGCACCTACCGCCCCAACCTTCAGGTTCTTACCGCTGTTCTCGATAGTATGGCCCGGCAAACGCTGGACCGGTCGCTTTGGCAACTATGGATAATAAACAACTGCCCTAACGACGATTCCATTGCCCGCCTGATTCTTGATCGTTATAAAGATATAAACATTCGTGTTATCGCCGAACCCGCGACCGGCCTGATCCACGCGCGCCTCCGAGCCATTGCCGAAACCAGCGGGGATCTTCTTGTATTCGCCGACGACGATACGGTGCTCGCCCCCGACTATCTGCAACAAAGCCTCGATATCGCCAACCGGGAACCGGAGTTGGGAGCTTTTGGCGGACGTTGTCGTGGCGTTTACGAAAAAAAACCGCCCATCTGGTTTACCCCCTTACAGGAATTCCTCGCGGTGCGCGATTATGGCGATTCCCCGATCACATCCGACCAGAAATGCTGGGGAAAATGGGAACCTGTCGGCGCGGGAATGGCCGTGCGCCGCTCCGTCTGCCTCGAATTCGCCAAATTCTGCTCCGCAAATTCCGATGCGCTCGGCCTCGGTCGCGCGGGAAAAAATCTAATGGCCGGGGAAGACTCCTTACTCGCCCGCATGGCCTACCGTCTCGATCTCCATTGCGGCTACCGCCCTCAACTGGTCCTCGATCATCACATCGCCACCCGCCGGCTCAAGTTCTTCTATATGTGCAAACTCCTCTGCGGACATGGTGCCACCTTCTTTCATTTACAAAGACTGCTAAAGGAATCAGAACCCTTTAATCTCCCACGCCGCTATATCTTCACAACAATGATCCGGCGATTTATCAAACAAGGTCGCCCGGGATTTATCCGCACCTTCTGGGAAGTCGGATACAGGCTGGAAACCAAACGATTCGAATCATCATGAAGATAAGTGTTGTCGTACCGGTGTTTGACGGTGCCAAAACCATTGGAAGATGCCTCGAATCCATCGCGCTTCAAGCCGAAGTGAAACCTGAAGTCATTGTGATCGATGGAGGGAGCAGCGATGAAACAGTTTCCATCGTGGAAAAATATGGACATCTCGTAAAGGTCCTCCAGTCGGAACCGGATCGGGGACAATCACACGCGATAAACAAAGGTCTCGAACTCGCAACCGGAGACATTCTTTGCTGGCTCTGTTGCGACGACGAGTTCACCCCTAACGCCCTCGCCAAAATCGTCCAAAAATTCGGCGAAGACAAAAAGGTGGATGTCGTCTCGGGAGCCTGCCGCCGGCTTTTTCCCGACGGGAAAACCGACCTCCGAGCAGTCTCTCCCGACAGCTGGAAGCGGGTCGGCTACCACAACGAGTTCGATCAACCGGGAATGTTTTGGAGCAGGCGCGCCTTCGAACAGGCCGGCGGTGTGGATGAATCGTTCCATCTCGCAATGGACTGGGATTACTGGAACCGCCTGAAATCCGTTATGCGGCAATACAGAATCGCCGATGAAATATTGGCCAATTACCACTTCTCCCATCACAACAAAACCTCCAACGACCCGGCGGCGCATCTTGCGGAAACAAGAAGAATAGTGGCCTCATACGGACCGTATGACGGCCAAACAGAACGACTCTATTCCCATCTTTACACTCGTTACGATCTCAATGGTTGCTATGACTCCGATAGAAAACCAAGACGTGCCCTAAGAAAAGAACATCACGCGTATCTTAGCTTCGCGGAAACGATTTTCGACGAAGATGTGGTGAGAATGTATAACTGGAACTGGATCAGCCGCATGGCTAGAGGTTTGTCATGAAGAAACCCCCAAAATCAACGCCGGATAAATAAAATGGAAAACAGAACCGAAAGCACCAATCTAGGGTATCAAAAAACCTACACCGCATCGGGCGAATCGTACACGGAAAGTAAATTGGCGGCCATCCAACTGCCGCCTCTCTCTGGAAAACGTTTCCTCGACCTCGGCTGCAACGCCGGTTTCTATTGCGGTAAAGCGCTGGAATACGGAGCCACGCGTGTCCTTGGAATCGATATCGATCCCAAGGTAATCCAACTGGCGCGCAACAGCCATCCAGGAGCCGAGTTCTCAGACAAGGGCTGGGATCGATTTCCCGACGAAACTTTCGACATCATTATCTGTCTCTCCGCCATTCATTATGCCGCGGACTTCTATAGTTTCGCCGCGAACATCCATTCGCATCTATCGGATGACGGCGTTTTCATTTTGGAAGGCGGTCTACTCGATCCGGAAGGGCAATTTTTTACAGATATTCCCATTCCCGTATGGCGGAAAGTCGGAGATCGTTGCCGTCACCTCTCCCACGGATTCCTGAAACGCCACTTTCTTCGGGAGTTCAACTGGAATATCCAAGGGGAGAGTGTGCCAAAGAATGGCGATCCCATTCCTCGTTTCCTCATTCATGCCTCCCGCGGCGAACGCCAGTCCGCTCCCGATACATTTCAAGTCGATCTCGTAGAATACGCTCAATGCCTGGCCCTTTCCGCGGAAACGATTTCCGCCACGATGCCGTCCTACGACTACATTCGTCAACTTGGAGCCCTTGAGAATATCACCCAATCCTCCATTACTTCCTTATTGGAGGATCCGAAAATATTTTCGATATTCGTCGATGACCTCGTGTTCGCCATCGGTCGACAACGCCCGGCAACGATTCATCTGCGAAGCCTCGACGCGGCCAACCTCGGCAAACTTTGTCGAGCTCTGAAACAATCCGGCATACAAGTCGAAGGTGCGCCAGGCACGCTCAAATCCTTATCGCATTATATCAATCGTCTGGAAACCATTCCGAACAATCTGCAGGAGGGAAACCTTACCGGAAAATCAGTTGCTATTCTCGGATACGAAGAACCCTCTCTTACCAACCTGATCCTTGAGAAAGGAGCCGCTCAATGCTATTCGACTCAAACCGAAGGAACGAATTTGCCATCCGATGATGCAACCATAGATGTTGCCTTTTTCGACATACGCTCTGTCCCTCAATCCGACTCTACCAAGGAAATCCAATCCCTCTTGGAAACAGCCCAGAAACGGCTCAAACCCAATGGCGTTCTTTTCTGCATCCTTCAATCGGGGCACGTAAATCCAAATGTCGATTGCGTGAATTCCATAGTCATGACAGGCGATGGACCCATGCCATCGTCGGCCTATCTATTCGACTCTATTCTAGCGAATTTCGCCGTGCGAACATTGGATAGCGCGATAGATAACGAGAGCGGCGTCCTTACCCGGCTCCTTCGGCTTTCCCGCAAGAAACCTTCGCTCTTGCTGATACTCGCACCCAGTCAATCCGGTAAGACAACCCTCGCTCGTGACCTCAAATCTCGCGACCAACATTCGCATATATCGAATGATTACGTATTTCTGGAAATTGTGCGGCTAAAGTCGAAAGGCATGCTCAACTGGCTTCCATCCTCGATTGCGGACTTCTCCGATGGCGTCGACATCCGAACCGCGTGTGGTTTGTTCAACCGCAGATTGGAGTCGGATCATGCCTTGCTTAAAGATTATCTTGAACTCGTCGTTACGCTTATTCCACGCAATAAACAACTGGTTTCAATCGACCTCGATTTAAGAAATGCAAACTCTTTTTCCTTCGTCAAAGATTTTTTTGCCGCGAACGGATTCTCGGTCTGGATGGTGAGCCGGTAAGGCAACGCGATCAATGATCAGGTGGAAAGCCGTCCTATATTTGTTACGCACGAATTTGCTCCGAAACGAGGAGGAATAGCCACCTACGTCGAGGAAACCGCGCGAGCGGTTGCGAATAAACAACAACCGATTTCCGTCTGGGCGGG
>CAZJCL010000025.1:0-2018 GCA_964544025.1 uncultured Opitutales bacterium
GGCTTGGGCTCTGTTCTTTAACCACCCGCGGCGCGACAAAGCGCACCAGCGCGGCGGCGGCGGATGGCACAGATGGGCACAGATGAGAGCGGGATTTGCGGGATGAAAAAATCGCACGAGAATCGGACGGTTGTAGTACGGGAACTTGGGATCGGGTCATCAGCGAAGCGCTGATGCTACGGCGGCGGGGGGCGTGGTGGGTGTTGTTTTTTTATGAGGGGGTGTGGCGGTGGCTTTTGAGTGGTTTCTGGCTTGCGGTGGGTGGGGGGAATGGGTTTTGTTGCGGCTGTTTGCGGGTTAACTTTCTCCCCTTTATTTATATGCGTTTTCTTCTTTCCTGGGTTTTGGTTTTTGGGGTTGCCGGGGCGGCGGCTGTGTCGGCGAGCGGGGCGGCCGATTTGATTATTGTGAACGCGAATGTGCGGACGCTGGAGGAGGGGGAGCCGCGGGCGGAGGCGGTGGCGGTTGCCGGGAACCGGATTTTGGAGGTGGGCGGGAATGAGGAGGTGCGGAGGCTGGCGGGGCCGGAGACGCGGGTGATCGACGCGGGGGGACGGTTGTTGTTGCCGGGGTTTAACGACGCTCACGTTCATATGGATATGGGCGGTTATGAGCTTTCGAATTTGGATTTGCGGGACGCGGATTCGCCGGAGGAGTTTGCGGAGCGGATACGGCGGCATGCGGAGAAGTTGCCGGCGGGGCGGTGGATTTTGGGGATGAGTTGGGATCATGAGCGGTGGGAGGGAGCGCCGTTGCCGCGGAAGGAGTGGATCGATGAATACACGCGGGAGAATCCGGTGGCGTTGAAGCGGCTGGATGGGCATATGCTTTTGGCGAACAGTTTGGCGTTGGAGATCGCGGGGATTACGAAGGAGACGCCGGATCCGGATGGGGGGACGATCGTGCGGGACGCGGAGACGGGGGAGCCGACGGGGGTTTTGCGGGAATCGGCGCAGGGGTTGTTGAGCCGTTATATTCCGGAGAAGTCGTTTGAGGAGCGGTTGGAGGGGTTGCGGGCGGCGAGCGAGCATGCGGCGCGGCTGGGGGTGACGAGTGTGCAGGATATGTCGGGGGGAGGGCAATTGGCGGTTTACCAGGAATTGTTGCGGCGGGGGGAATTGAAGACGCGGGTGTACGCGGTGTCGCCGGTGCGGTCGTGGGAGCGGTTGGCGGCGGTGCAGGTGCAGGCGGCGTTTGGGAGCGACATGTTGCGGATAGGCGGGATCAAGGGGTTCGTGGACGGGAGTTTGGGGTCGACGACGGCGATTTTTTACGAGCCGTATCTGGACGAGCCGGATACGCGCGGACTTTTTAACGACGATATGTTTCCGGAGGGGATCATGCTAGAGCGGTTGCTGCGGGCGGACAGGGCGGGGATTCAGTTGATGGTGCACGCGATCGGGGATCGGGGGAACGATGTGATTTTGGAGTTGTTCGGGAAAGTGCGGGCGGAGAACGGGGGCGAGCGGGAGCGGCGGTTTCGGGTGGAGCACGCGCAGCATTTGACGGAGGGATCGATTCGGCGGTTCGCGGAGGATGGGGTGATCGCGTCGATGCAGCCGTATCATGCGATCGATGACGGGCGTTGGGCGGAAAAGCGGATCGGGCCGGAGCGGGCGGAGACGACGTATGCGTTTCGGGATTTGATCGACGCGGGGGCGCGGCTGGCGTTCGGGACGGATTGGCCGGTGGCGCCGCTGGATCCGATGCCGACGGTTTTCGCGGCGGTGACGCGGCGGACGCTGGACGGGGCGAATCCGGAGGGTTGGGTGCCGGAGCAGAAGATTTCGGTGGAGGAGGCGGTGCGGGCGTATACGGTGGGGTCGGCTTTCGCGGAGTTCGCGGAGGGGGAGAAGGGGACGATCGCGCGGGGGAAGTTGGCGGATTTCGTTTTGTGGTCGGAGGATATTTTCGCGATCGATCCGGTGGAGATCGAGGGGGTGCGGGCGGTTTTGACGGTGGTGGATGGGCGGGTGGTTTGGGAGGACGGGGAAGAATTTTAGATTTTGGATTTTGGA
>CAZJCL010000025.1:2118-17143 GCA_964544025.1 uncultured Opitutales bacterium
GGGGTTCACCACGGAGGCACTGAGGGCACGGAGACTGGGGCTCGGTTTTTGTAACCACTAATAGACACTAATTGACACGAATGGGGAGGGGGCTGGGGCTCGGGAGTTTTTAACCACGGAATACACGGAAGACACGGAAAATGGGGTGGAGAGGGAAAAGGGAGGGGAGGTTTAACCACGGATGGCACGGATGAGCACAGATGATCTGGGATGGATGGGGAGTGGAGGTGCGGTCGTGGGCCGGGGGGAAACGGAGGTTATGGACGGGACGAGGTGGAGATGGAACAGGCGGGGGTCATCGGCGAAGCGCCGATGCTACGGGAGGAAGGGTGGTGCCAAACGAAGGGGGGGAACGTCCAACTTTGAACTTTGAACTTTGAACTTTGAAATTTGAAATTTTGAAATTTCGAGAGGGTAACTGAATTATGAAAGAGGATTTGCCGCGGGTGCCGACTATTGGGGAGGCGTTGGTTCCGGTTTTGTTTTTGGTTTTGTTGCTGGGGTTTTCGGTGATCGATTTGACGGCGATGCCGGAGTTGGGGGTGTTTACGGCGGTTTTGGAGGCGCTGGCGCGGGTGCCGTTGGTTGGGGGATTGTTGAGGACCGGGGTGGATCCGCATTTGCCGTTGATCGCGGCTTCGGGGGTGGCGGCGCTGGTGGGGTGGCGGTTGGGTTTTTCGTGGCGGGAGATGGAGGAGGGGATGATTGGCGGGATTGTGACGGCGCTGGCGGCGTGCGTGATTTTGCTGATCGTGGGGATTTTGATCGGGACGTGGATTTTGAGCGGGATCGTGCCGACGATGATTTATTACGGGTTGGCGATTTTGTCGCCGGGGATTTTCCTGGCGGCGGCGTGCGGGATTTGCGCAATGGTTTCGCTGGCGACGGGGAGTTCGTGGTCGACGGCGGGGACGGTGGGAATCGCGCTGATGGGGGTGGGGCAGGGGTTGGGTTTTCCGTTGCCGCTGGTGGCGGGAGCGGTTGTTTCGGGGGCGTATTTCGGGGATAAGATGTCGCCGCTTTCGGATACTACGAATTTGGCGGCAGGGGTGGCGGGGGCGGATCTTTTCGCGCATATCCGGCATATGATGTGGACGTCGGGGCCGAGTTTGGTGATCGCGCTGGGGCTTTACGGGATCATTGGGGTTTTTTACGCGAAGGGTGGGACGGCGGGGGGCGATTTGGAGGTGTTGATGGGGGCGTTGCCGGAGGCGTTTCGGATTTCGTGGTGGTTGTTGTTGCCGCCGGTTTTGATCGGGGTGGTGGTGGCGCGGAGGATTCCGGCGATTCCGGCGTTGGTGGGCGCGGCGGGTTTGGGGGGATTGATCGCGGTGGTTTTTCAGGGGGCGTCGCTGGCGGATGTTTTCGGGGCGGGGTTTGGCGGTTATGTTTCGGAAACGGGGAACGCGGCGGTGGACGAGTTGTTGTCGAACGGTGGGCTGGAGAATATGCTGGGGACGGTGGCGCTGATTATTTGCGCGTTGGCTTTTGGGGGGATTATGGAGCGGACGGGGATGCTGGGGGTGCTGGCGGAGGCGATTTTGCGGGCGGCGCGGAGCACGGGTTCGCTGGTGGCGGCGACGATGGCGACGTGCGTGGGGGTAAATATCGTGGCGCCGGATCAGTATCTTTCGATCGTGGTGACGGGTCGGATGTACCGGGAGGCGTATGAGGCGGCGGGGTTGGCGCCGAGGAATTTGTCGCGGGTGCTGGAGGATTCGGGGACATTGTCGTCGCCTTTGATTCCGTGGAATACTTGTGGGGCGTTTATGTGGGGGACGCTGGGGGTGTTTCCGTTGGCGTATTTGCCGTTCGCGTTTTTCAACCTGTTGAGTCCGTTGATTTCGCTGATTTATGGGTACACGGGGTGGACGATGGAGAAGGCGGAGACAGGAGCGGAGGGGGTGCCGGTGGTGGAGAAGGAAGCGGCGGTGGAGCGGTAGGGGGTGCGGTGGAGAGCCGAGCTTTGGAGCGTTTTATTGGTGAAAACAACGGCTTATTTTCAATATACGCGTGAGAGACCGGACCGGAAGGGGATCAAAGACGCGTGGATCATGAGGGCGATAAAGGATCCGGAGGCGGTGGAGATCCAGTCGGATGGACGAGTTCGCCGGTGGACATGGATCGAAGAAGAGGGTAAGTTCCTTAGAGTTGTCCTTCTGGAAGATGGCGAGACCGTTCACAACGCTTTTTTCGACCGGGGCTTTTCTAAAAGTGAGGATTTATGAAGATCAAATACTTCAGTGATACAGACACGGCCTTGCTGGAGTTTTCCGAGCGGGAGATCGTCGAGACCCGCGAGATCAGCGAGAACATTTATATCGATCTGGATGAGAACGGAAATTTGGTGAGCATGACTGTTGAGCATGCCAAGGAGCGGAGCGACCTTCCGCATGTGGACGTTGTGGAGGTCCAGAGGGTGTAGATTCTTTCCCGAAGTCTCATTCTCGGCGGGCGGCTTTTAGTTTTTCGAGGGTTTCGCGGTCGTTGATGTTGTCTTTGCCTTTTGGGGTTTCGAGGCAGAGGGGGAGGTGGGCGAAGGCGGGGTGGTGGAGGATGGTTTGGAAGCATTCCCAGCCGATTTTTCCTTGGCCGAGGAGTTCGTGGCGGTCGAGGCGGGAACCGAGGCCGCCTTTGCTGTCGTTGATGTGGACGCAGACGATTTTCTCCCACGGGAGTTGGGCGGAAAATTCGGTGATGAAGTTCTCAATGCCGGCTTTGGTGGCGATGTCGTAGCCGGCGGCGAAAAGGTGGCAGGTGTCGAGGCAGACGGCGAGGCGTTCGGGGGCGCGAAATTCGCGGATGAGGTAAGCGATGTGTTCGATGCGGGCACCGAGGTTGGTGCCTTGTCCGGCGGTGACTTCGAGGGCGATTTGGGTGTCGCCATTGTAGCGGTCGAAGATCCAGTTGAGCGATTCGACGATCTGGTTGAGTCCGGCTTCTTCGCCGGCACCGAGGTGCGAGCCGGGGTGGAGGACGATGAAGGGGAGTTCGAGTTGGGTGCAGCGGTTGAGTTCGAGGAGGAGGGAATCGCGTGATTTCTGGAGGTTTTCGGGGTTGGTGGTGGCGGCGAGGTTGATCAGGTAGCCGGAGTGGGCGAAGACGCGGGAAAGGCCGGTGCGGTCGCGGGCTTCGCGGTAGGCGGCGACGGCTTTTTCGGCGAGGGGCGGGGCCATCCATTGCATGTTGTTTTTGGTGAAGATCTGCAGGACTTCGCAGCCGACTTCCTGAGCGAGGTCGAAGGCTTTGTGATGGCCGCCGGCGATGGAGATGTGCGCGCCGACTTGGTGATGGTCGTTATTGCTCATGGGAAAAAGCATCGTCCGGGGTGTTGGGGTGGGGCAACTGAAATGTTGGATGGGGGAAGCGGGAGAGTAACCACGAATGGACACGAATTAACACGAATCTGGAAGCCGGAAATACCACGGAGGCACGGAGGGGCGGTGGTGGTTTGAGCAGAAGGCGGAGAGAAGGGGAGTTTTTAACCACGGAAGACACGGAAAACACGGAAGGCTTTGGCTCTGTTTTTTTAACCACAGATGGGCACAGATAATCTGGGATTTTGTGGTAGCGGATTTTTTTACCAGGGAATACGGAAGACACGGAAAGGGGGCGGGAGGGGGATTTATTTTGGGGATTTTTCGGGTGGGTCGTCGGTCATCTTTAGGTCGGTGATGCCTTGGAGGAGGTTGCTGGGGCCGAGGAGGAAGCGCCAGTTGGGGGCCCCGGCGGGGCCGGTGAGGCGGATTTCGGTGACGTGGGCGAGGGGATTGAGGACGGGCGAGAGAATTGTGGAGAGGAAGGGGATGGGCGATTCCTGGAGGAAGAAGAGTTTTAGAGAGAAATCGAGGGTTTCGTCGGCCATGAGATAATCGCCGCTGGCGTGGAGCGCGGAGCCGGGGCCGGAAAGGCGGAGGTCGGAGAAGTGGACTTTGCCGGGTTCGACGCGGAAAACGGAGTCGGCTTCGGAGAAGTGGAGCGAGGTGAAACGGAGGGGCGTGGATCTGAGGGCGCGGGAGAGGAGGCCGAGGAGATGGAGTTCGGCGAGATCGGCTTCGCGGATCCGGAAATTACCGTCGCCGGAGAAACTTTGGAAATCGCCGTAATCGCCGGTGGCGTTCAGGTCGAGGGTGACGCGTCCGCTGAAGCGGTTTTCGAGGTCGAGTTCGTTGGGTTGGCCGGAGTTGGCGGATTGCCATTCGGAGAGGATGGTGGTGGCTTGGGCGAGATCGAGCCAGACGAGGCGGAGGTCGAGGGCGAGGCGTTCGTTGTCGGCTTCGGTCCATTTGCGGGCGGAACCGACGACGTCGCCTTCGGCGATTTTGGCGGCGAGGTTTTCGAGTTTCCATTCGTTGCCTTCGATGAGCAGATCGAATTTCAGGGAGTCGAGCGGCAGGCCGTGGTAAACGAGCGGGTCGGTGGATTTTCCGGTGACGGTGAGGCGGGTTTCGTCTTTGCGGTCGCCGCCGAAAATGCTGCCGTGCATTTGGATTTCCGGAGCGGTTTCGAAGCGGAACGGGGAGACGATCTCGGTGCCCAATTCTCCGAAAATGGCGGCGGCGTCGAAGAGATCGAGAGTGGATTCGGCGGCGAGATCGATGCGGTCGAATTGGCCGGTGTCGCGGTTTTGCCAGAGTTGGAATTCGCCTTGGGCGGAGCCTTCGGGGCGGACGAGGCGGAGGTTGTAGAGGTCGAGGTAGTTTCCGTCGACGAGGAGGTTTCCGCTGACGGAGTCGAAGGGGACGCCGCGGAGGAAGAGGTTTTCGGCTTCGACGATGCCTTCGACGCGGACTTCGTCGGATGCGCCGAGGACGCCGTGGATATCGACGTCGCCGCGCATGGGGGTTTCGGGGAAGGCGAATTCGTTCCAGAAGTTTGGCCACCATTCCTGGAACCAGCCGCTGATGTGGAGGGGGCGGAAGGAGCCGGAAAAGAAGAGGCGGTAATCGTGGTCGAACATGTCGACATCGTAGGAGCCGCTGGCTTCGAAATCTTCGAAGGCGAGGATCATTTCGGAGACGATGAAGCGGGTGTTTTCGACGCCGGCGCGGGCCCAGGCGCGGTCGAGGAAAACGCCGTCGATTTCGAGGGGGCCGGAAAGGGCGCGGCCTTGGGCGGAGAATTGGTTCCAATCGCGGATTTCGGCGGTGGCGTGGAGGTAGGGCGTTTTGTGGAAGAAGACGTCGCGTTTGAAGCCGAGCTCTTTGAGGAGGGGATTTTGGAGAACGGGGTTTGGGTTGGCGTGAAGGCGGGTTTTGGCGCTGGCGTTGCCGAGTTTCCAGTCGGCGGCGATTTCGGCGCGGAAGGTGCCGTCGGAGAAGAGGGAGAATAGATCGAGGGCGACGGTGGATTCGCCGGTCGGTTTGGCTTGGGCGGAGAGGGCGTGGAGTTGGAGGAGATCGCTGCGGATTTCGTGGGCGAAGATTTCGGCGCGGGCGGGGAGCGGGTTTTCGGAATCGAACGGTTTGTTCCAATGAAACGTGGTTCGGATTCGGGAAGCGTCGATTTGGTGGAACGGGTGGGAGGCGTGGGCGATTTGGAGGGAAACGTCGTGGGCGGTCCAGTTTTCGCCGTCGAAGTTTAAGGTTCCGGAGAAGCGGGGGCGTTCGAGGAGGATTTCTTTTGGGAGGGAAATTTGGTCGGCGCGGAGGTCGGCGGCGATTTGGAAGAAGGTGTTTTCGGCGGGGCCGAAGGTGAGGTGGAGGAATGGGTTTTGGGCGCGGTCGAGGTTTTCGAGTTGTTGGACGATTTGGGGGAGAACGGTGGCGAGGGTTTCGGTGAGGTCGGTTGGTTCGCGGTCTTCCGGTTTCGGGAACGGCGGGATTTGGCCGGTGGCGGCGAATTGGAGGTTTCGGATTTGGCCGGTGATGCGGTCGATTTGCCAGGTGTTGTTTTGCTGGCTTCCGTGGATTTGGATTCCGTGGGCAAGGCGGGTTTGCGATCCGTCGGGGGAGAGGGCGGCGGGGGCGAAGATTTCGGCGTCGGAAATTTGGAGGTTTTCGAGGGAGAAATTTCCGGTGAGCAGGTCGAGGAAGTTGGCGCGGATTTGCGCGGCACCGGCGGTGGCGAACGGATCGGTTTCGCCGAAGCGGGAGATGGAGATTTCGGTGGCGGCGACGGTGGCGGGTGGAAAGAATTCGAAGGAGGAAAATTCGGCGGAGAGGCCGCGGGAATGGAGTTCGTTTTGCAGCTGGTTGGTGATGAAACCGGGAACGGGGAGGGAGCTGCGGAAGAGGAGGACGGTTTGGAGAATCAGCGTGAGGGAGAGCAGGAGGATCGCGAGGGCGGAGACGAGATTGCGGATGGCGATTCGCAATCGCTTCGGTTTCGTCTTCGACTGTGCGCTAACGGTCACGTGAATGGGGACCTGAATTTGTTTTATTAAGGAGGCGGAAAATCAGGCGGTTTTCCGCTCCGGGAATTTCATCCGTTGGCGGAAAGGGCGACGCCTTCTTCCTGGGCGGGGGCGGCTTCCGGGCGGGCGAAAAGGATCGGGGCGAGGGCGTCGATGAAGGCTTGGCGGGTGGCGAAAACGACGTCGAGTTCGGGGGAGCCGGCGACGAGAGTTTGCGCGCCGATGCGGTCGCTCAGGAGGAGGCGGAGTTGCGTTTGTTGCGGGGAATCGCCGCCGACGAGGAGGAGGTCGGCTTCGAGCGCGTAGTCGAAGCCGATTTCGTTTCCGTCGATTTGGACGGTGGTGGAGAAATTGTCTTGGAGGTAGCGTTGGGCGCGGAGGTTGCGGAGTTCCGGCAGGAGGGCGAGGACGGCTGTTCGTTCTTTTTCGGGGAGATCGGCGACGGTTTCTTCCCAAGTGGTTTGGGGAGTGGCGAGGGTTTTTTCGAAGACGATTTCTTCGGTTTCCAGATCGCGGATGCGGATGGAGGAGATGATGACGCCGTCGGGTTGCTTCAGGAGGAGGCGGTCGCGGAAATACTGGGTGCTGACGGGGGCTTCGCGGAGGAGCGAGCCGTCGACGGTGTAGACGAAACGGCTGTCGCTGAGGCGGGCGTAGATTTCGCTGCCGTTGGTTTCGGGGACGTGGTTTCCGAGAATCAGGTCGCCGCCGGATTGGCCGCCGAGGGCGATGACGCGTTGGGGATGCGTGAAGCCGTAGCGGGTGAGGTCGGCGTCGGAGGGGGCGTCGTTTTCGAAGCGGACGACGTGGGCTTCGTCGAGGGATTCGAGGAGGCGGGAAACGAGAATGGAATCGGCGGGGAGGATCCGGACGGATTGGTCGGCGAAGCGGGTGACGATTTGCCACTGGTTGTTTTCGAGTTTTTGGAGGAGAACTTCGGATTGGCCGGGGAGGGCGACGCTGATGGAGTTGATGCGGTCGCGGTCGAAGCGGAGGAGTTTGCGGTCGCGGAGGAGATTTTGCGCGGATTCCATCGCTTGGAGGGGTTCGGCGGGGACGGAGAAAACGGCGGGGCTGTCGGCGAGTTTCGCGTAGACGAGACCGGCGCGGTTGGGGATGGGATTGCCGACGAGCAAGGTTTCGCGGCGGGAGTTTCCTTCGATGGTGATGCGCATCGAGGGATTTCCGAGGCCGGAATCGGTGCCTTCGCCGGGGTTTTCGAAGCTTTGGATGCTGAGGGAGTTGAGGCGGTTGATGACGGCTTCGACCGCTTTTTTGTCGGCGGCGGTTTGGAAAGGGGTTTCGAAATTCCAGCCGGCATCGTTGCGGGCGACGCGGATTTTGCTGTGGGTGCCGAGTTGGACGTTCAGCGAGCGGACTTCGAAAAGGGGAATGTGGAAAATGGTTTCGCTGCGGAGATCGCTGAGGCGGAGGGAAAGGCTTTCGGCGAAGGCGCGGGGGACGACGTGTATCCATTCTTTGGATGGATCGAGGATGTAGAGGCGGTTTCCGATGTCGGTCGCTTCGCCGACGCGGACTTCAAGGCGCTGGCTTCCGCGTCCGAAGATGAGGGTGGCGCGGGGATCTTCGAGACCGTAATCGGCGAGGGTTTGGGTGGAATTTTCGAGTTCGCTGGCGCGGAAGCTGGTTTCGCGTTCGAGGAATTCGATTTGTTGGAGGATGCGGTTGACGGCGAAGAAGTTGGCGGGCCACTGGACGGGGGTTTTGATGTTCCAGGAATCGCCTTCGCGGCGGAGGACGCGGGCTTCTTTTTCCTCGGCGAGCCGGATTTCGAGGTAATCGAGATTGGAGGCTTCGGGGCCGAAAACGCGTCGGCTGGAGTCGCCGCGGGTTCCGAGACCGTTTTGGTATTGGAGGAAGAAAATGAGGCCGAACAAGAGGATGTTGGCCGCTAGAAGGATGAAAGTGAGACGGGCGCGCATGCTTTATTTTCTCCGGATCCAGTATACGATGATTCCGCAAAAGGCCGCCGCGCCGGGGAAGAAGACCAGCATCGAAAGGCGGAGTTTGTTGGTTTCCTCACGGCTGAGAACGAGTTGCACGGTGTCGATCGGTCGTGGCGGGATGTTGATTAGATTATCGCGGTCGGTGGCCCAGTTAACGGCGTTGAGGAAGAGCGTCAGGTTGCCGAGGGCGCTGATCCGGTTGTTCGAGATGAAATCGGAATTTCCGAAAACGATCAAGCGTCCTCCGGGGATGTTGATGGGAAGATTGGAGGGGACGGAGCGTTCGGAAACGGTGGCGACGCTCAAGGGGCCGGGAAGATCGACGCCTTCGTCGTATTGCATGGTTCCGCCGCGGCTGTAGCTGCGTTCTCCCCAACTGGTTTCGGAAGTGCCGATGAGCGGGCTGACCTGGAGGGAATCGCCGAGCGGGCGGCCTGGATCGGGGCGAACGGTGCGGGAATGGCCGGCGATGATCGGGATTTGGTTGTCGATCAATGTGCGGGTGATCGCGTGGTCGCCGAAACGGCGCAGAAGGATGTCGCCGCCGCCGGCGAGGAAATCGGGGCCGGTGTCGAGGATGACGTTGTCGTCGACGAGAACGCCCCATTCGTAGAACAAATCTTCGAGGCCGTGGCGGCGGCCGGGGTCGAGCATGACGAGGAGGCGGCCGGCGTCGTTGGTCATGTATTGGCGCAGGATTTCTTCTTCCTGGGCGAGAAGTCCGGCGCCGGGGGAGAGGAGGAGGAGAAGATCGGCGTCTTCGGGAACGCGGTCAACCTGGCTGAGGTCGAGGGTGAGGACTTGGAAATTGCGTTGGCGGAGGGCGTCGGCGAGTTGGGAGATGCCGCGGACGGGATTCACGTCGTCGAGTCGCATTTCGCCGTGGCCGCCGATGAAGTAGAGTTTTCGCTGTTGTTCGCTGGCGACGTCGAGGATGGCGGCGGTGAGGATTTTTTCGCCTTGGAATTCTTTCCGTTTCCGTTCGGCGGTGATGTAGAGATCGTTGGGGAAAACGATGCGTTGTTTTTCGCCGGAAACGAGGAGGATGAGGTCGGATTGGTCGATGCCGTATTGTTCGGCGAGGAGGCGGGCTTTGCCGCGTTGTTGGAAGACGTTGACGAATTCGACCTCGATTTCGCCTTTCGGGGAGGAGCGGGTGGCGTATTGGTATTCGCGGAGAAGGCTGCGGACGTCGTTGAAGAGGCCTTCGATGTTGTTGTCTTCGCTGTCGGGATTGATGGTGACGAAAACCTTTACCGGGCGGTCGAGATCGCGGAGGTAGGCGCGGGTTTCGGCGGAAAGGGAATAGCGCTGGTTGCGGGTGAGATCGGTGCGCTCAAAATATTTAACGGCGAGGAAACTGGAGCCGGCGAAAAGGAGGAGGAAGAGAATCGCCTGGATGTAGAGATTCGCGGTGGCGCCCCAGCGGGCGAGTTTGAAATCGGTCGGTTTTTTCCCCATGTTTTAGCTCCTCCAGATCTTGCTTTCGATGGTGAGGGTGCTGAGGACGAGAAACAGCGCGCAGGTGCTCACGTAGAAAAAGACCGGCCGGGTGTCGATGATTCCGCGGCTGAAATCCTCGACGTGTTGGAAAACCTGGAGGTAATCGAGCCAGTCGCGCGAGATGGGAACATAAGCCATGGCGGCCGTGCTGAGTTCGGCCATGTAGCGGCTGACGACGGTGAGCGCGAAAAGGAGGGTGAAGCAGAGGATGCCGGCGACCAGTTGGTTGCGGGTGAGGGAACTGGAGAAAATGCCGATGGCGACGAACAAGGCTCCGCTGAGAAGGATGAACAAATAACCGCCGATCATCGGGCCGGTTTCGAGGATTCGCGGTTCTTGGACGAAATGGTAGAGGATGAGGTTGAAGGCGATGGTGAGGGACCAGAAAAGGAGGTAAAGGAGATAGGCGGCGAAGAATTTGGAGAGGACAACTTCGCCGGTGGAGACGGGAGTGGTGAGGAGGGTTTCGAGGGTTCCCTGCCGTTTTTCCTCGGCGAAACTTTTCATGGTGAGGAGCGGTACCATGAAGAAAACGGGGATCCAGAAAACCTGGAGAAACACGACCAGCGGAATCGATTCCTGCACCTTGTCGTTGAATTCGCTTTCCACGACGCCCTGGAAAATGAATCCCATGAGGAGGAGAAACAGGAACGCGGCGACGTAGGTGGCGGGCGCGAGACAGAGGTTTCGCAATTCGTGGCGCAGGAGAGTCGGAAAATATCTCATCGGCGGGTGGCGGGTTTCTAGTTTCGCCCGCGGGAGGCGATTTCGTGCGGAGCCGGCATCAGGACTTCCCAGCTTCGGCGGGTCGCGGCCATGAAAACTTCTTCGAGCGTCGGTTTGAGCCGGTGGAGGGAGCGCAATTTCAGGTCGGAACGGCGGGAAAAAGCGGCCATGAGACGTTCGCCGGCTTCGAGTTGGCCGGGAGCGGTGAGAACGAGAGTGCGGAAACCGTCGGCTTGGCCGTTTTCCTCTTTTTCGATGGTGAGGGAGGAATCGGCTTCGGCGATGGCGGCTTCGAAAGTTTCGCGGGGGCCGCGGACTTCGGCGAGGTAGGTGGTTTGGTTAATGAATTCGCGGCGCAGTTGCTCGGGAGTGTCGGCGGCGACGACGCGGCCGCTGTTGATGATGATGACGCGGTCGCAGGTCATTTCGATTTCCGGGAGAATGTGGCTCGAAATAATGATGCTCATGCGTCCGCGAAGGCGGGTGATGAGATCGCGGATCAGGACGATTTGGTGCGGATCGAGGCCGATGGTCGGTTCGTCCATGATGATGACCTCGGGTTCGGCGATGATGGCGTCGGCGATTCCGACGCGTTGCCGATAGCCTTTGGAAAGCGCGCCGATGATGCGGGTGCGGGCGCGGGTGAGGTCGCATTCTTCGAGAACGGTTTCGAGGCGGCTTCGGAGGCGGGAGCGGTTGAGGCCTTTGAGTTTTCCGCGCAGACGGAGGTATTCGCCGACGCGCATTTCGTCGGGGAGCGGGTTGTTTTCCGGCATGTAGCCGAGGAGGCGGCGGATTTCGTGGGACTGGGTGGCGACGCAGTGGCCGCAGACGGTGGCGCGTCCGGAAGTCGCGGGAACGAAGCCGGTGAGGATGCGCATCGTGGTGCTTTTGCCCGCGCCGTTGGGGCCGAGAAAACCGATGATTTCCCCCTTCTTTACCTCGAAGGAAACCTCGTTGACGGCGGTCACGCCCGCGTAGGCTTTGACCAGTTTTTCGACTTGTATGGTGATCTCTGACACGATTGTGGAAGTCCTTGGACCCGGTTTGGACCGTTCTTTGGGAATATCGTTTCCTTCTTTTATTCCGAGAACGAAGTTTCGGGTTTTCGGATTTGGAGGAGGTTGGCGGGAACGGGGGGAACCCGCAAGCCCAAGCGGAGGGGTGAGTGAGGTGGCGAAGGATGGCGCGGTGGGTCGATGAAGCGTGGAGATCGATGAAGCTTGGGCTTCATCGCTACAATGTGAATTACGGGAGTTCGGCGGCGATGCGGAAGAATTGGAACGGGATGGCGGAGGGGAGGAGGAAAACGCCGCGGCCGGATTCGTCGACGGAGGGTTGGGGGAGAATGACGGTGGCCCAGCCGGAATCGTCGAGGCTTTTTCGTCCCTGGACGCTGTAGGAACGGCCTTCGTGGTAGGGAGCGAAACTGAGCTTCCAATCGCCGGTTCCGGTCGGTTGCAATTCGATTTCTGGACGGGAAGCGGGATCGGCGGGATCGGTGGCCCAGACGAATTCCTCCCAGAGCGAGATTCCGTCGCCGTCGTTGTCGTCGGCGGGAGCGGGCGTTTCGGAATCGAAGAAGTGTTTCGTCCACCAGGTGGGCGGAGTTCCGGCGGGTGTCGGCGCGGGTTCGGTGAGGACGAGGCGGAGGCCGTCGACCATGACGTGTTTTCCGGCGATGTTGCTGGAGTTGAGGATTTGGACGTAGCGGTCGGCGCCGGCGGTGAAGGAGAGATTGCCGGCGAGGAGGCGCCATTGGCTGCCGCCGCTCGTTTGGTCGAGGGTGTAGGAGGAGAGGCCGGCGTCGTGGCGAACGCGGTATTGGGCGGCGGGTGGACGGTTGGTTCCGTGGACGAACCAGACGTAGGCGTCGTATTTACCGCTGGTGCTGATGGCGGGGCGGAAAGTGGCGGTGTGGGTGGCGGTGCCGAGGACGGTGACGGCGTGGCGGTAACCGGGTCCCCAAGGAGTCGGATATTCGCCGGTCAGCCAGGAGCCGGTGTAGGTTGCCTGGGGATCGTCCATGACGATTTCGTCGAAAGATCCGAGGGCGACTTCGAGTGCTTGCGAGGTGGTGGAGCCGTAGGGAAATTCGGCGATGAGGCGGAGGAAGGTGGTGCCGGGATCTTTTAAATCGGTGAGAATGGCGCTGTGGCGGGTCGAGGGACGGGGGGAAGGGGTCGATTGGCGGTCGTAGTTGTCGGAGCCGAAGACGACGTGCGAGGTGGCGGGCAACGATGTGCTCCAGGAAAGGACGGCGGATTCGACGCCGGGAGTGATGCGGATGTCGCGGAACATCGGGTTGGGGGTTTCCGGATCGACCATGATTCCGAGTCCGGCGGGGACGTAGCGTTCGCCGCCGCCGGAGGGGGTGTTGACGAGCTGGTTTTGGCCGTCGATTCGCGCGGCGATTCCGGACGAGCCGCCGCCGTCGAATTCGACGGCGTTGTAAGCGCCCATGTGTTGGAGGTAGCGGGCGATGGTGTGGAGGCTCATGCCTTCGGCGCGGCCGGATTGGCGGCCTTCGACGAGGAGGAGGATCAGTTGCGTGCCGTCGGAAGAAACGCCGGCGGCGCTGCGCGGATGGCGGTCGTTCCAGTGGGCGCTGTTTCCGCTGTTGCGGGTGCCGTTCGTGATGAGGCGGTTGGAGCCGGAGACGATTTGGGTGGCGTCGCTCCAGTCGAAGTTTGTGGGTCCGCCGTTGAAACGCCAGCGGACTTCGACGGTTTGGCCGGGTTGCATGGCTTGGAGAATGGTGCGGGCGGATCCGGCGGCGGTGAGGACGATTTGGTCGTTGGCGATGCTGACGCCTCCGACGTTATTGCGGACGGAGAGGACTTGGCCGACGAGGCGGGATTGGATGGTTTTGTTGGAGGATTGGAAGAAACCGGTTTTGCGGACGACGACTTCGGTGATGTCGAGTCCGGTGGTGAAGGGGGAATTGTTTCCGGGGCTGCGGTTCCAGGGTTGCTGGTAAACGGCGATTTGGCCGTTGGCGAGGGCTTCGCGGTTCATGCCGACAAAGGAGCGGGATTGGCGATTGTGAAAGATGGAACCGACGAGGCTGAGGTTGCCGGGAATGGTTAGCTTTCGGTCGGTGTCGAAGGCGAGGAGGTTTCGGGCGGAATTCGGTTCGCGGATCATGACGCCGTCCTGAATGATCAAACCGGATGGGGTTTGGGTGGAGCCGATGTCGAAAAAGGAGGTGTTGATGGCGACGAGGGCGTCGTTGTCCGCCTGCATCTGGGACATGAATGAACGGCGGAAATATTGGGTGCTGCCGACGTAACGTTGTCCGGTGAGCGATTTCAGGGAGAGGTTGGGGATGGAAAGATCGACGGTGACGACGTGGGTGACTTGGCGAAGGCCGCTTTCGCGACCGTCGGCGCGGTAGAGTTTTACGCCGGGGTAGAGGGAACGTTCGGTGACGGTGACGTTGTCGAGAAATCCGCGCGGATCGCCGAAAGCGGCGAGCAAACCGGTGGTGGGGGCGAGGCCGAGGGCGATGACGGCGAGAAGGAGAACGAGGCGGCGAGACGGAATCATTGGTTAAGGAAGGGAACGGAGGTGAGATGGGAGATCAAGCTTCAATGAAACCCGGCGGACCGGGCGAATGTTGCGCGTTGGGATTTCGGGATTCGCCGTTGACTCTTTTGGCGATTGCCTCTGTTTTTCTGCCAATCCTCTATTAGAATATGGGCAAACCCTCTTTCGCAGCCACATTTCGCGAGCTTCCCGACACCTTCCGTTTCGCCATGATTTTGGCGGTCGGCTTCATGCTTTTTATCATCTGGGACCAGTTGTTCTGGTGGAAAACGCGGGAGGATTATTCGTTCGGTTACTTGGTGCCGATGTTTGTCGCCTACATTTTGTTCGACCGCTGGCCGCAGATCGTGGCGTTGGTGACGGGGAAGAAAATCGACGCGAAGGAAGGGGAGGAGGCGACGGTGCAGATTTATCCGGGGACGCTTCCGGGGCAGCTGGAAATGCTGTTGAAGGCAGGGGCTTACGCGATGTTGCTGGGTGGGCTGGGGCTGTTTTTCTTTGGCGCGTTTTACCGGGCGGCGGCGGGGCACGAGAATCCGGCGTCGCTGGGGATCGCGCTGGGGTTTGGGCTGGTTTTGTTGCCGATGATTTTTTTGCACACGCCGCCGGGATTGGTTGGGGTGTCGGAAGCGCCGCGGAACTGGTTGGAAGCGCTTTGCCGGGACCGGCGGTTGAAAGTGGCGGGGCTGTTTTTGTTCGTGGCGTTTATTTGGGTGATTTCGGCGCCGCTGGTTTCGGTGATCGAGACGAAGCTGAATTTGTTCCTGTTGCGGAAGGTGACGACGGTGGTTTTCTTCGTGTTCGACATGGGCGGATTTCCGCTGGAGCAGCAAGGGAATGTGCTGCATTTGCCGAACGGGACGCAGGTGGGGGTGGCGGAGGCGTGTTCGGGGATTCGGTCGCTGACGGCGTGTTTGTTCGCGGG
>CAZJCL010000026.1:0-1871 GCA_964544025.1 uncultured Opitutales bacterium
TGCACCGCCTACCGCGATCCGGCCGGCAACATTCTCCAACACGTCCCGCGCCAAAACGCGCAACACCAGAAACTGAAACCGGTCTACGCCCGCTACGCCGGCTGGAGCGAAGACATCTCGACGGTCCGCAAATTTGATGATCTCCCGGAAAACGCGAAGCTCTACGTCGCCGGAATCATGCACCACATTTTCGAAATCGCCTACATCGGCGGCGACTGGCCCAAGGAGCTTCCCAACCTCCGCTACATCGGCGTCGGCCCCGAACCCTCGCAAATCATCAAAGACGTCCCGAGTTCCCGCGATCTGTTGGAGAAGTTCGGACCGCGACCCTGAACGAAAACCGTCCACAGCCTGCCGGGGATTTTACCGGTTGGCTGACCGGCGGCGAATCCAGAGCAAAAGAAAAACCGAAATTCCCGCGATCGCGGCGCCCGAAGCAGGTTCCGGGATCGCGTAAATTTCGACATTGCCGGCATCGGCGTATCCACTCGCCGCCCACAAATTGATTCCGAAAAACGTGGATTCCGGCGCAGCCGTCACGGCAAGCGTCAACATCCCGCTCTCGCCGACCGTAAAGCTTCCGGATAACAGCGTGATGTTCTGATCGTTAAAAAGGCGGATCTCCAAAACGCCGCCCCCTTCCACGACGATATCGAACGAAATCCCTCGAATCAAACCGCCGAACTCCGGAGGATTGATAATCAAATCAAGACTCTCATTCAGATCGTCGGCACCCACACGGATAAACCCGAAACCGGCATCCGCCCCCGAAGCGTAAAGCGGCCCACCCGGCGACCACTCCGTCGCCGCATCTCCCAAAGCGTTCGACTGAAAATAAACACCGAGCCCCGCATCCGTTCCCTGCGGAAAAAACGGTCCGTTCGCCACGCCCGGTGCCAATAGCGAATTAGGAAGCAACTCTCCGCCATTCGGACCGAGAGTTGATGTGGCGAAGGTCTCCTTCCCGATCGAAACCGCTCCCGCCAAATCCATCACCTCCGAGAGCCGCAGCTCGGCACCCTCGTCATCCAGAACGAAAACCTCGAACTGCGCCTCCACCGGAACAGCCACGCAAAAACCCGCCGCCGCGATCCACCCACAAATCCTGCCCATTCGCGTATTCATATTTCCATCTCTCCGTCTCGTTCCACTTTCCGGGTTTCCGCCCAAGCCTCTTCCCGCATTTCCCCATCCTGCCAAAATTCCTGCTCCACCACATTCCCATCTTCCAGAACCACACGCGCCCGCACATAACCACTCGGAAAAAATCCGATGGAAACCCCGTTCGCCTGCCCGCGCTTCATCTCGGTCTTCTCAGCCAAAACACCATTGGGATGCCAACGGCGAAAAGTGCCGTGCAGCTTTCCCTCCACGATCTCCGCCTCCGACTGGATTGTGCCATCCGGAAACCAACGCACTCGCGTCCCATGAGCGATTCCCAGCCGGAAATATTCCCGCACCTGCAATTGCCCATCCGGAAACCAGCCTTCCGATAAACCATCCAACCGCCCGTCCAAAATCCCCGATCGCGATTTCATTTTGCCCTCCTCGTAAAGCTCCAGCATCCATCCGGAAAACGGCTCCGTTTCCCCCCGCGCAAACAACTGCTCCTCGTTCCGCTCCAGTTCGGAAACCGCCACTTCCCGCACCGCCTCCGTCTCCTTCTTCGCTTCCGGCCCGCACCCGGAAATCAGGAACACGAGCGCCAAAAACGAAAACAACCGAAAACACCGAACGATCCCCGCCATCACCGAACCTCCAGACTATAAAACCCGTTGCCATTGTCGTCCGCAGCCAGCGCCACCTCCACCCGGATCATTCGCACCTCCGCCGCGAAATAATTCCCGCGGCTCGAAAGCGGCTCATCGATA
>CAZJCL010000026.1:1971-11886 GCA_964544025.1 uncultured Opitutales bacterium
GGCAACCCGTCTCCGCTCGAATCCAGCCCGAGCGTCAAATCGATTCGCGTTTCCCCCGCCGGTTCCCCGAGATTCCGAAAATCGCCCTGCATCTCGATCGGCAACCAAGTCTGATTTCCAATTTTCACCTCGATCCTAAACGAAACAAACGGCCGCTGCGCCGTGGGCCGGTAAAGATCCGGCGCGATGCCCGCATCCATCGGCACCGGCAGCCGGTAATTGATTCCCGGAGCCAGCCCCGGCACGATCCGGGTCGATAGCGCCGTTCCATCCGCCGTGGTAAAGACGATCCGGCTTTCCGTTTGCAGCGGATTCCCCCACTCGTCGCGAACCAAACCGTAAATCGTATGATGCGGCGCCGGAGGATACGCGTACACCGTTCCGGAAAACAGAAACATAATCCCCAGCGCCCAAACCAACATTTTCCCGCTATCCAAAATCCGAGATCCAATATCCAAAATTCTCATATCAATTCCCCGAATACGAATACGTAATAAAATGCAGTTTGATATCCTCCACTGTCCGGATAAAACGCCGCAATCCTTCCTCCGGATCGCTTAACAAAACATCGCCTGGAATCACCAATTTCCACTCGCTATTCCAAACCGAACGTCCAATCAAACGACTGTTCGTATACTGCGAAGGCTGAAGCGTTCCGCCGCTTCCATATAGATTGAAGCTAAAAATATCCGCCGAGGAAACCGGACGAAATGCCTGGTGCTTGCGAACACTGAACATTTCCTCGCTCAGAAAATCGGACGACTGCCACCATTGCAGCGTCGAAAATTCCGAAGCGCCGATATTGAACGGCAACGGCACCGTCACATCGTTCACCTGCCAAGTCCGAACCGTCGTCGAATCTCCCAGCGGCGGACTCCGCATCGAGTCCGCGCCCACCGGAATCAGATACACATACGGCGTCGCCGCGAGCGCGTCCGGATCGAGCCACCAGTTCGGCGGATCCTCCGGAGTTTCCCCGCCCGCGTAATCGATTCCGGAACCGTTCGCCGACGGATTCGACATCCCCCGATAACCTTCCAGCGCAACTCCGACCGAATGAATTTTCGTCGCAAACAAAGTCGGACTGAACGCGTGATCTCCGGGCGCCAACGGATGTCCGAAAAGATTCCGTCCCGTCGCCACCGTCGTGCTGAAACTAACGACCAACCCCGGCACTGGAAATCCGTCCACGCCCGCCTGCATCGCATGACGCCGCACATCGGCATCCGCCAAAATATCCGCCTGCCACGACGCCTCCAAAAGGTCCCGCCAGTCCTCATCGCTTTCTTCTCCCGGACGAATCCGGAACGCCTCCTGTCGCAACGAAACCGTGGTTCCGTAAGTATCGGGATTATTGAAACCAAGCCGTCCGCGCAGAACGTTCCAATCTCCCATCATCTCCGCCAGCACGCTCGAAAGCCCTGGATCGCCCGCCGTTCCGCCCGCGAATTGCGGCTCGCCATCACTCACAATTCCCAGCGCCCGAGCCGCGATAATCCGGTCGATAAACTCCCGCCCCTCATTCGTGTGCAGCAATCCCGTCTCATAATCGAAAGCCTGCGCCGCCAAATAAGTATAACGCGCGGCCAGATCGAAAAGCGTTTTATACCGCTCCAACTTCTCATTCCGGAAAATCCGAAACGCCGCGTCGCGCGTCCGGAATCCCTGCACGATCGAAGCGGATCCCCGACGGAAAATCTCCCGTTCCTCCAGAATCCGGTCCCCCTGCGCAACCGCCGCCCGATATTTCCGCTCCGCATCATCCAGCGCCCGCAGCCGCTCGTTAATCGTCCGAAGATGACCGCTCATCGCCCCAATTTCCGCCCCCAGCGCCGCCACTTCCTCGCGCAACTGCTGATCGTATTTAAGACTGTTTTCAATCGTTTCGAACCGGACCCACGCTTCGGTGCTCTTCTGCGCCTGGGTCAACGTTTGAACAATCGCTTTCGCCGCCAGCTTCTTCGCGTTCACCGTTCCTTTCGCCACCGTATCGGCCGCCAGTATCGCCGCCCTCGCCGCCGAAGCGACATCTCCGCCCGAAGCCAGACCGGCCACGAAATTTCTCGGAATACCCGATTCCGCCGCCTTCGCCGCGCTGCTCGCCGCCTCCTCCATCGCGTTGAGAATATCGTGAACAATCCCGCTCGTCAGATTCACCAAATTCATAACCTCCGCCGAAACCATCAGTCCGCGCTCGATCTCCGTGATCTCGTTGCCGGTGTTCACCCGCGCATTGAAAAGCCGGATCTTTTTCTCCAGCCCCGCCTGCGCCGCCTGCGCGCTCGCCAGCGATTGGGCCAAGCCTTGGTGCGCCGCGATCAATTCCGAAATCGTTTGCTGAATCCGGCCCGGAGAACGCCGAATACCGGTCCAGTTATCCGGCTTGTCGAAGAAGCCGTGCGCGCCCAACGTATATTCTATATAATGCTTTTCCTCCTCCTGGTTTTCCTGATTTTGATAAAAATCAAGATCCATATAAAAGTGTCGACGCCAGCTTACCGGCAATGTTTGAACATCGAGCCGGTAAGTACGGGAATCATAGGATTGAGCCAAACCCTTTCCTCCCGGAAGTTCCGGCAAATCCACATACATATAATGCAATAAATCCGGACCATCATAACTTGTGACATACGTTCTTCCCGGCCCGATATCGTCCGGATACGGCGTCCCGTAAAGCTCGATCAACGCATTGCGAAACGCGTGCTCCTCCTTCGCCACCTGATCCTGCAACGCGGCGAGCGAATCCTCCTCCACCCGCATCATCCGCGTCACATCCTTCGCGTCGTCGAAAGCCGCGACGGCGTTGTTCAACGCCGTCAGCGCCCGATCGTAAATCTGCTCGAAATGCGTTCGCCCTGTCGCGACTTCCCGCGGGTCGATGTCGAAAGCGATCCCGCCTTCCGGCAACCCGAGCGGCGTCAAACCCGATTCCGCATTGTTCAGATTCGTCTGAAGCGAATCCATCAAAATCGGCAGCTGCGTCAATTCCACGACCGTCGTGCGATCGATTTTCTGAATACCCTCGTGGTCCGGATTCGGATCCTCGTCCGGCAAAATCGCGTTCCCGATCACCCAATTCACATACGCTCCTTGCCCCGTCCGCGTCGCCCAGTGATCCATCCCCCAGTGCCGCGTTCGCCCCGTTTGCGGGTTACCGCGAGTCTCGGCAAAATGCTCCCAGCCCGCCTCCTCGCCGCTCTCGTAATCGCGCCGCCAAGTCAGATCGAAAGCCTGCAATCCCGCCCGCGCGACCGCCGCCGCCGCCCGAGCCAGTTTCCGTTCGTCGAAATAATCGACGCTCACCGGCTGGCCAAGCACCAGCACCGCCTCCACCCGCGGCACCCAGTCGAAGTCCGGATTCATGAATAACGAATAATACCCCTTCAACGCCGTCAGATAATGCCCATAAGCATCACCATGACCTTGCGGATACATCCGCGCCGCGTCCGAAGCGTCGATCGTTCCCGTCGGCTCCCCGTCCGGCTTTTCCTGAACATTGTAATTCAGCGCGTAAATCACTTCGCCCGCGTCGATGCCCCGCGTGTAGTTCCAAATCAGCCGATTATAAACCGGCGAAATCCGCGTGCCCGGCTGGAAGAAATCGTCCCGCCCCCGAATCAGCGCCAACTCCTCCTCCAGCAAAGTCGCCGTCTGCCCCTGAAACGCGAACATCGAAGTCGCGACATCGCCGTAGTTCTGATCCGCCGTGCCGATTCCGATCGTCGGATTCGCCGCGTCGGCCCACGCCTCGTTCCCGACAAACATATACAAATCGTTCAGATAACCGGCCGCCAACAGCAGCGCATCGTTCGCCGGTCCGTAATTGATTCCCGCCTCGATTGACAACATCCGCCCGCGGCGCAAAACCGTCTCGTAAATCTCGATCAATCCGTAATCGTTGATATTCGCCAGATTGAGCGCGATGTCTCCTTCCCAGCGCGCCCCCGCTTGAGTCAACATACTAACATCCGTCGACACGCTGTTATTAAACAAATCCGTGATCCGCTGCTGAAACGGATTCAGCCCCGCCAACACCCGTTTAATCCAGCCTTCCGCCAGCATCGGCGAAGTCCAATCCGACCAAACGTCGTGAAGCGGATGCTCCTCTTTCTTCGGCCGGTAGCGCACGATAAGATAATTGTCGGAAAGCGTCCGGTAATTCGCTCCGCCCAGCGTGTAGCGCGGCAAACCTGGGCCTGAAGCGACGATCTCATTCCATAAAACCATCGCCTCCGAATTGACCGGCGGCGGAAATCCGTCTACCGGAGCCGCGATCCGCCACTCGTATTCGTACTCTCCATACCGTCCCGCCAGATCCGGACTGTGCTGAAGCGTCACCTGCTCGCTCAACGGATTCGTCGCGGCAATTATCTTCAAATCTCCCGGATACTGCACCGGCTCGATCCGGATAATATGCATCGACACCGGCTCCGCTTCCGGAGTGAAAGCCGCGCCTCCCCCGGCCAGAATCGTCACGTAACCCACCCCCGGACCGCTCGCGCTCAACGCGTAGGAATCCACCGCCGTATTATGATCCTCGACCTCCACCATCTGCTCGATACCTACCGGTACCGTACGCCCCGGAATGTATTCCCCGGGAATCGACGGATTCTCATGAAACGTTTCAACGTTCGCCTCCAAGCCGTCTACCGCTTGGTCCCAGGCGTTTTTGTCCAGATCGCCCACTGGGCAAAGATCCTTCACCGCCTGCAAATCCTCGCCTCGAAGAACATTCAACAACAGATAATCCGACCCCAAAACCTCCTCGCGCAACTCGCCGCCGAAAACCAGATGCCCGTTCGGTCCCCGAAACGGATCGAAGAAAAACCGCTCCACCAGATGCGGCGGCAAATTCGGAAAATAAACCCGCCCCTGATACGTTTCCCGCCGCACGCCCGCCGGCAAATCGTCAAGACCCACCTCGGCAATCGCAATCTCCTTCTCCCGGGTCGCATCGTGCAGGACAACGCTCACCGCCGCCGCTTCCACATCCTTCGCGATCGATTGCTGGTAAAGCACGCTCACGCTCGTTTGCCCGCGGATCGCCGGAAGCCCCTCCTTCGGCGTCATCAACGTATCGCCGAGACGCATTCCCGGAGTCTCCACCGGCCAAACCGGACGATACACAATATCCAGCGATTCCGTCTCCTTCGCCGCCGGATCTCCCCCGCCGGTTAACGGACGCAAATACGGAACAATCGAATCGACCGGCGGCGGTTCCTCGATTCCCGGCCACGCAAATCCTTCCTGCGTCTTATAATAAAAACGCATCGTAAAACTGTTCTCCGGCCCCGGATTTCCCGCCAGATAAGGAGGCCGTCCGAAATGCGTGACTTCCGTTCCGGTAGCTGGATTTTTGCTGATCCGTTCCAGCTCGGCCTGCCCCACTGGTTCCCCCGATTCCGCCACATGCAACGTCCAATTCAGATCGACCGGCTCATCACCGAAAAGACTCGAAACCCGCAAAGTCAGCGAGTAATCGCCCGCGTCCACGTTCGCCCCCGGAGTCCCCTCCAGCGCCAGCCCGTTCACCGTCAGCCAACCTGGCACCGGCGTCCCTTCCGCGAAGCTCAAACGAAGGGCTTCCGATCGCTGCGAAGCATGGAGCACATACCGAAACGGCTTTCCGGCCACCGCCGTTCCGTCCACCGGAGCCGTGAACTCGCCGGAATCGCCAAACGTGCCCGCTTCCAATTCCGGAGGTCCCGCATGCAAGCCACGATAAACCCAAAAGCTATCCTTCCGGTCCAGAAAGGTGAATTTCGAATAATGACCGTAATGCTCGCCCCCCTGCGCCGCACTCCAGCCCCCCGGCAAATCGCCGTCCACGCCCGAGTCCGGCTCCGTGTTGTAATTGACCGCCGCCGCTCCAATCCCGTCCAACGGCGGCGGCATCAGAGGCAACGGCATCGGCGCCTGCAAAATCGTGCCCGCCTCGACAACATAATCGAAAACCTGCCCCGCTTCCGGCTTCTGCCGCAACACGCGAAAAACGCTCATCGCCGGACGCCGGTCCTCCGCCGTGTATTCCAATAATACATACGGTTCCGAAGAATAATCCTCCTCCGGCTCCACAAGGTTCAAATCGTCCCGCAACGCGTAAGCCTGGCCGCCGATCATCAACGCGTGCTCCTCGTTCGGATTGTAACCATGAAGCTCCGGATCGTTCTGCGCGTAAATCCGCCCCGCCGCTTCCAGGCTCGGCAGAGCGCCGCTTCCATCGTTGCTCGCCAACACGATCTCCCGCCAGCTCGCCGGCCATTCCAGCGTGTAATGCGCAACCACCGACGGCCAAAAAATCCGCTCGAACCCCTTCTCCAACTCCGTCCGGTTCGCCCGAAACCACCAAACCTCGAGCATGTTTTCGCCCGGAATCGCGTTCACCGGAATAATCGCGCCCGCGTTCGCCGCCTCAAATCCGTCCACAAACGGATCGATATACGCGTATGGATTATAAGAGGTCCCTTTTTCCACCCGAATATGCCCCGCCCAATACGGCTCGTCCGGCATCGGCCTCGTCTCGTCCTCCGGCGCGACGATTCGCTCCCCCACCAACGCCACATGCTCGACCACCCGCGGCGCCACAAAGCGGTCGTGCAGCACGAAGGATTTCGTTTCCGGATTCCACGCGGTCAACATTGGCGGCCGCGTCTCCGAATTTCCCGGTCCCGCCGCCCCGCCCAACATTTCCGCCAAACGGTTGCGGGCCAACAAAGTTCCCGATTCGTCCACGCGCAAATCGTCCCCCAGCCACGAAAACACCCGTTCGAAACGAACGTGGTCCCCCGACATGAATCGGAGCAAAGTCCGGTGCGCCGAATACTGTTCGCTGAGAAAAGTGTAAAACGCGAAAGTCTCCGTCAGCTTCGCCCGCGGCCGGTCCAGCGGATCCTGGTATTCTATAATCGGAACATTGTTCAGCGGCATCTCCACCGCCGTTTCCCGCGCCTCCGCCTCCGAAGCAACGAGCGGCCGGACGTAGTGGCTAAATTTCCCGATATCGCTCGGCCAAACCATCTCATATCGCGTGAAAAGAAACGGCCACTGCAATCCCTCGACCCCCTCTTCGGTCCAGTGGAGAAGAAAATCGTTCTGATTCACCGTTTCGCGAATCGCGTAAAACTGCACCCGCTCCCCGTCCTGAAAATGCTGGTAACCAAACTGGCTGTCGGTCGGTCGCAAAAGCGATCTCGGCAACAAATGCGAATCGTCCGGATCGCCATCCTGCCAAGCCGTCAATTTCTCCCCCAGCTCAACCCGAATATTCGCCGGATTCACCCGCCGCACCACATCGACGATTTCAATACCAAGATGCTGACGCCGGTTTCCCTCCAGCCCATCGCCCAACAGTTCCAACAAAATCCGCCCCTGCCAATTGAAGGCCCGAATACTGCCCCGGTCGGCATCGTAAAAAATAGTCCGCAACTCTGTGAAAATCTCCCCTTCCCCCGGCGCGACCGGCGGAGAAGAACCCGGATCAGTATAAGCTTCCTCCACGGTTCTCGGAAAACTGTCGGCATAGACGAAATTGATCGTGACTCCCTCCGGCACATTCACGGGTAAGCCCGAGCCTTGGAAAGAACCCTCCGTCCAATACATTCTCCGCGAGGATTTCACCGGGCTGCTGGAAACGAGGTAGCTCCGCCGCAAGAGCGGATAAACGCGGCCGTCGATGACCGCGTGGTCGCGATCGTTTTCATAGTCTTCCGGTTCGGCCCCGAGAATTGCGGCGGTCCGCCGCCAGGCGATCTCAATCGGTCCCGGCCGGTTGGCGAAAACGGCGCGGGCGTGGCGGCTCCAGTAGTAAGGAGCGTCGATGTGAACGCCGTTGACGATGTTCTCTTCCGGCCAATAGGGCTCCCGTTGCCAGTAATCCTCCGGCAGCGGCACCGGTTCCAGATTGTCCAGCGATATTTGGTGTACATCCGTGTCGGGCAAAGCCACGATCTCTCCGAAACGCAGCTCCAGCCGACGGCTTATGTAAGGCGCGCCAACTTGGGCCCGGGCGATATAGATCCGCTGTGCCGCTGGGCCGCCTTGCGGCAAAACGTCCCGGGCGTAGGCGGCGTAGCTGGCGTATCCTCCCGCACCAGCGGGGCCGGGCCGCGTGCGAACGACAGCTCCATATGACACGAAACCACGGAATTGTTTGACAGTTGGCACCGCGGAAGTGAGTCCCCGCGCGGCCTGCTGATCCGGCGTTTCGAGACGTCCATCGGATCCCGCTGGAACTCCGGCCTCGTCCGAGAGCGGTTTGCCCGCGGGCGAGAGGTGGTTGACGGGAGTATCCTGCTGGCGAATCTCCAGTGCCAGAGACTGCCCTTGCGCGAGGGGAATCAGCGGAGCCATCAGGATGATACCGACGCTCCAGACAAGAAAATAGAATTTCGGTCTCACGATGGGTTGTGCTCCATTAAATGTTGCGAAATAGGCTGGGCGTTCACCGTCAGTTGTTCTGCGCTTCGAGTAAAAGAGCCACCGCTTCCCGGAGCTCGGCCACCTCGTCTCGTAATGCGGCCACCTCCTCGTCATGTTGATACTTAAGTTCCTGCAGTGCCTTCAGCGCGATAAGCGTCAGATCCCCATACTCGACCTCAAGCCTCGTGTTTTGGGACAGATCGTGGCCTTCACGAACCGCTTCGGGAAACAACGGTTGGAGTTCCTGCGCGACCACACCGATATTGTGCTTCGCGTCTGCCTCGTCGTTGAGCCACCGGTACCGGCGAACCTGCACCTGCATCGCCCGGTCCAATACTGGCTCAGCATCCACAATGTCTTTTTTCAGCCTGCGGTCCGAGGACTCCCATCGGCTAAAATTCCAGCTGCTCCAGCCACTCGCGTTACCCGATCGAAAAACCAGACGATTAGGACCGTGATCGGGATTAAACGCTAATTGAATGACCGGAGGCGAATAATCCGATCCGCTTGTGGAACGCATTGTCAAGACACTGATATAATCTCCCGCTCGCGCCTCCGCCGGATTGTTCATGGTGTCGCCTCGCTTCTTTTCAAGATACAAACCAGGCCCGTAGAATCCTGGCGCACGGGTTTGGGTGAGTTGATCACTGCTGGCTCGGACTCGTTTGGCTTGGGCAGCCACAATATCATATTCACCGCTGAGCCGGTCTTGTCCCAAGGTTCCTGAAGTAATTTTCTCGGCGGACAAATCCGGAATACGAGCGATGCCTAATTTGCCGGATGTGATCTTTGAAGCATCGAGATTGGGGATACGGTCGGCTTCGAACGTCCCGGAACTGATCCTGTCGGCGGGCAACTTCGGGATGTTAGCTTCCTCCAATGTGCCGGTCATGCTGGTGGCTTGCAGATTCGTCAGCGATGCTCCGTCCCCTGTGACAGTGTCAGCTTTAAGACTTCCGTGGACGTAAACATCCTCCCCGTCCGCGGTAATCAAGGACATCCCATTCTGGTTAACCAGTTGAGAGGCGCTGGTGGCAAAAAACGAGTAAGGGGAGGTCAACAGTTGAAGGCGCGGCAGAATCTCGGTAAACTCGCCGCCCGCGTGGAAACGCACGGACACTCCGATGAACCGTTCGGACGCACCGATACCGGTGAAGGCGGTGGATAGGTCGGGGCGGGGGTCGCTGCCGACTGCCGTCCCTTCCCCGAGAACGACGCTGAAGTAGCCGCTATCCACCGTGATCGTCTGCTGTTCGCGCCATTTCAGGTCTTCGCCAGCGGAGCCGGTAAAAATACTGAAAATCACATCATAATTGGATGGCAATGGATCTCCGGCCTGATCCACTCCGAGAGGGGTGCCGTCCGCATCAACAAGATAACCCTGATAGGAAAGCAGTTCCGGAGGACCGCCCGCCCCCTCGACCGCGCGAGGGAGCAAAATCAGGAAACCCGCGACAGCGGCGCAGATGAGGAGGAAGTAGGTTTTCATGAGTCGAT
>CAZJCL010000026.1:11986-15414 GCA_964544025.1 uncultured Opitutales bacterium
GGAGCCAAACAAAGTAGCGCACGCTTCCAGCGTGCGTCCCAAAAAAGGAGTCCAGAAATCTGCGAGGCTTCTCATTCCACAAGAATCCCGATATCCGAAACCCGGTTGAGCGCGAAACCGCCCCGGGCCCGAAAGGTTCGGCTGGCCGGTCCAGCATCCCCGCTCCGGCCATGCAAAATAATGCTTTCCTCGTAAACGCCGGACAACGTCCCGCTCCCCGACGTCACACTCGAAAAATCCCCGCCCGGCGGCTGCACCCGCAAAACGATCTCCCGCGTTATCCCGTAACTCTCGATACCTTGCGGAAGCGGCTCGTTCTCAAACCGCGCATCCAGATTGTCATGATCCGGATGATACGTATGCAAAAACGGATTCGTCGCCTGGTCGTCGTAATCGAGCGGCACCGACACCGCGATCTCCGCCCCTTCCGCGAGCGCGCCGTCGAACGGCCACGAAAGGTTTCCGCCGCTCCACGGAAGATGCGCCACGCTGATCCGCCGCGCCTCGTTCAACAGCGCCGGATCCAGCGCCTCCTCTTTCAACGAAAGCACGACCTCACCGCCGTCACCAGTTCCATGATACACTCGTTGAAGCAACCGCGCCCCGCCCGCCCCGTTATGCACCAACAGCCGCAACGGAAACGGCCGCGCCACCGCCCCGAACGATTCATCCACCCCCGCAATCGCGTAACTGCCATCCGGATTCAAAACCGGCTCCCCATCCCCGTCCCCCGTCTCATAATCGACCAAATAATGCGCGACCTCGTTCACCACGGCATTTCCGACCCAAAGCCCATCCGTCGCCGCGATCCTCGCTGAAACCGGCAAATCAATCGCCGTCATTCCACCCCCGTCCGAAATCCGCAAGACGCTCGCGAAAAAATCTCCCGCGTTTCCCGCCAGCGCCGCCCGGTCCAGTCCGACAACGATCTCCACTTCCGATCCCAATTCTCCTTTCGGCGCCAACATCCATTCGCCCGGCTCTTCCGAAAACCGACGGAATCCATAGGTCAAATCGCTCATGTCCATCTCCCCGCGCCGCAACAACGGAACTCCCCCCGCGATCATTTCCTCGCCCGCAGGCGGAGTTTCCGACGCGATCAGATGAGCCGAAACCGTCACCGGCCCATCGATACGATTTCGCATCCGTATCCGGTATTGCCCCGACGTTTCCCCGAAATGAATCCCATCCGGCTTCTGCAACACGATCTCGAACGGCCCGAAATACCGGTTGTATTCCTCCGCCCGCACCCAATACGCCTCGTTGCGAACCAGCGGCGTGCTGCGCAAAACCGCCGGAAACAAACGCATCGGATTACTCGCCGAAAACGGTCCGCCAACATAACGGTAAATCTCCGCGTGATTGTGCAGCGATCGCGCCGGTCCCAGAAAATTCCCCCAAGTCGGAGGATTCGTCCTCGGCGTCGGAAAACCGAGAAAATTCATCCCCGTCCCGCTCCAATCCCCCACCGGCGGAATCACCCGGCCCCGCAACGTCCACGCATAATTCGAAGCATCCTCCCGCACCCGCACCAGCGCCGCCACGTTTCCCGGCAAACGCTGCAAACTCGACGGCGGAAAAACCTGGTCCCGCTTCCAACGCAACCATTCCGACCCGCTCTCCTCCGGCCCCTGCGGCGCGTCATAAAACGAAAGCGGCGATCCCGGCGCGCTCGGCGACCAAACCCAAATCTCCTCGATCGGATTCCCCGCGGCCGCTCCGACCGCCTGATTCAACGACACGTGCGAAGCGTCGATATGAAAATAAACCGCATTCCAGCCCGGTTTCAGAACGTAAGTTTCGCTCGTCCATTGCGCGGAGGAAGACAGCGCCGCTCCAACCGAAAGACAAATGGACGCGAACAAATAAAATAGATTTTCTCTCATGGGCCGGAAGGGTCGGGACAGCTGACGAGGTAACGCACCGCTAGGACAACAATGTCGTCCGAACCCGCATCCGGCGTTTCTGAAGTCGAATGGAGCAGGCCCTGCTCAGAAAGCGGATACAGCGAGCCATGTCAACCCATTAAAATGAGCTTAAGAAAGAGAAGTGTTTAAAACCTTGGTACAAAGACTCCGCTCGCCAAACAATTTCGTCGGCCCTCGACCCGTATCAGGACTTCGAATGCTCGCAGGTGTGGCAGCTCTTACAGAGATTGCGGTTCAGCAAATGACTGCCGACCAAACCCAATCCCCCGGCCACCACCAGCGCCGTTTCCAACCATCCGTGCGCGACGAGCTGACCCGACAAAATAAACACCGCCGCCGCCAAAAAACTCAGAAACAAACGCTTCTTCCGGTGAATCGAAAATCCCCAGCAAAGGGATCCGAGCGCCATCAACACCGCCACCACCGCAAGAATCCACTCCACGCTGTGCCCGATAATCCAGATCGATCCCATCGCCGGAAGCAGCGCGAGGAGAAGCGGCATCGCCAGACAATGAACCGCGCAAGCCGCCGAAGCCAGGATTCCGAGCCGATCGACCAACTCTGATCGATCCCGCGAACCTTCCGCCTCCGCTGAAACTGGTTTCCCTGCAATGCCTGACATGTCACTCAAAGTGCGATTCCTCCTCCGAAAACGCAATTGCAAATCATTTAAAATAAGCCCGGTTTTATCAAACCGCCTCAATCCTGCAACAGCCCCTCGCGAACCGGCGCCGGTTCCTCCAACCGCTCCAAAATTTCCCCGATCAAATAAATCGATCCCGTCACCACCACCGTATCCTCCGGCTCCCCCAAATAACACCGCCCCGCCTCAAACGCCGCATCCACCCGGCACCGCGCAACCTTCCCGCGAAATCCCTCCGGCACGAAACCCTCCAAAACCGCGAAATCCGTCGCCCGGCTCTGACCCGGCATAAAAAGCGCAATCTCCTTCGCGTGCCGCGCCACCACTTCCAGCAACGCCCTTCCCCGTAATTCCCCGAGCGCCCCAACCGCGATCACCGGTTTCCGTCCCGTTTGCGCCACCAGCGCCGCCAACTGCCGGTCCAGCACTTCCGCCCCTTGCGGATTATGCGCCGCCTCGAAAATCAGCCGTTTTCCGCCGATCCGTTTTTCCTGCCAACGCCCCGCCCACTCCACCGTCCGAAGCCCTTCCGCCACCGATTCCGAACTCGTCGGCAACGTCTCCCCCAGCACCTCGAAAACCAGCGCCGCCACGCCCGCGTTCAGCCTTTGGTGCTCCCCCGCCAGCGCCGAAACCGGCCAATTCCCCAAATCGCTTCCGAACCGTTCCACCGCCGAAAAAACCGGCGCGCCCCGCTCCGCCGCGATCTCCCGAATCACGATTTCCGCCTCTTCCGGCAACCGCCCGATCACCACCGGACAACCGCTCTTGATAATTCCCGCCTTCTCCCGCGCGATCGCCGCAAGAGTGTTTCCCAGCTGTTCGCAATGATCCAGCGCAATCGACGTGATCACCGA
>CAZJCL010000026.1:15514-17042 GCA_964544025.1 uncultured Opitutales bacterium
CTTCCGCTCCGGATGTCCGAGCCGCTCCGCGAACAGCCGCATCCGGTCGATCCCGTATTTCGCCCCTCCCCCTTTCAAGCCGAAAAGGTATTCCTTCGCCGCTATGTAGTCCATTATCTGTCCCGCCGAAAAGCAGCGGAAAGCGAAATCCTAAACCGCAGCCACCTCGTCCGCCGGCAACTCCTCCTCGGATTTCCGGTAAAGAACGGCCAAAATATCCCGCAACCGCCCGCGCATCTCCAACCGCCCCACGATCTGGTCGATCAATCCGTGCTTGAGCAAAAACTCCGCCGTCTGAAACCCTTCCGGAAGCGCCTGCTGCGTCGTCTCCTTCACCACCCTCGGCCCCGCGAAACCGACCAATGCCCCCGGCTCCGCCAAAATCACATCGCCCAGCGAAGCGAAACTCGCCATCACTCCGCCATAAGTCGGATTCGTCACGATAGAAACAAACGGCAATCCCGCCCGTCCCAGACGACCCAAAGCCGCGCTCGTTTTCGCCATTTGCATCAGGCTCAAAACGCCCTCCTGCATCCGCGCTCCGCCCGAAGCGGAGATGATGATGCACGGAATTTTCCGCTCAATCGCCCGCTCCACCGCCCGGGTGATTTTCTCCCCGACCACGGTTCCCATGCTCGCTCCCATGAAGCGAAAATCCATCACCGCGATCGAAACCGGAATCCCGTGAATCTTCCCGAGTCCGCACAAAACCGCGTCGGTTTCTCCCGATTTTTTCTGACTCTCCGCCAGCTTCACCGGATAGGAGGCCGTTCCTTGAAACTCCAGCACGTCCACCGACGACATCGTCGCGTCCGTCTCCTCGAACGAGCCTTCGTCCAACAAAAACGCGAGCCGCGTCCGCGGATTGATCGGAAAATGGTAACCGCTCTGCGGCACCACCATCTGGTTCTGCTCCAGTTCCTTATTGAAGATGAACTCTCCGGAGACCGGGCATTTCCGCCAGAGACCCTCCGGGATGTTCTTCTTCTTTACCGTGACCGTGGAATATTTTGGTTTGCTGAAAAGTGACATATTGGACGCGGACTTAACCGTGGCCGAAAGTGATAACGTCGATCCGATGGATCCCGCCGCGACGGAGAGCCGCCGCACAAGCGTTCAATGTTGAACCAGTTGTAAACACGTCGTCCACCAGAATGAATCTTAGGCGCGGATTAAAAGTGCTATCCTCCCGCAACGCAAAGGCATTTTTGAGGTTACGCTGCCGCTGCTTCCGGTCAAACTGCGTCTGCGAAACCGTATCGCGAACCCGCACAAGTCCATCCCAAATCCGCGTGCTCCCCCGGGCCAACGCCACGATCTCCTCCGCCACCAACAGGCTCTGGTTAAACCCCCGCTCCCGTTCCTTCCGCGCATGAAGCGGCACCGGCACCAGAATCCCGCCCCGCGCGAATTCCACGATATCCTCGCTTTCCCGAATAATCCGCCCCACATCCCGCAACAGATGAACCTGCCCCCCATACTTCACCTCCTGCACGATCTTCTTCGCCGGCCCCTTATAAAGCACCGC
>CAZJCL010000027.1:0-7760 GCA_964544025.1 uncultured Opitutales bacterium
ACAGTTTCGCTTGATAAGGATCGCGACGTCGCGTTGGAGAAAATGCGAGTCCTGAACCAAATGGCGGTGGAAAGCGCGGAGCAGTTCCGCCAGATCGAGACGAGTTACCTGACCCTGCGCCGCTTCCAAGAGGAAGGCCGGCCATTGACCGACTTCAGCATGATCGCGACACAGCCGCTGGTTTCCGATCTGCAATCGCAACTTTCGGGGCAACGGATTGTCGTGGCCCAGTTGTCCAAACGCTATCGGGACAAGCATCCTCAGATGATTCAGGCGCAGAACGCGCTGGCGGAGATCGAGCGGGAATTGGCGAGCGCCGTTGAATCCGCGGTCTCGAAGATCGTGACTTCCTATGAAGGAGCTCAGTCGAATCTCGCGAAGGTTAACGAGGCTTTGGCCGAACAGGAGTCGGAGCTTCTCCGGTTGAGCCGGCTGGCGGTCGAGTTCGAGACCTTGGAAAACCAGTCGATGGTGAACAAGAATCTCTACATGTATCTCGTTGGCCGTATGCGCGACACCACGATCGCCAGCACGATCGAGACTCCGAGCGCTCGCGTGGTGGACCGGGCGGCGCCGCCGTTCAAGCCGGTTGTTCCGAATATCCCGATGAATCTTGCGATGGGAGTTTTGGGCGGCTTGGGGCTTGGTCTGGGCGTTGCGTTCTTCGTCGCTTTCATCGATGACCGGGTGAAAACGGCGTTCGACATCGAGAATGTTCTTGGGCTTACGCTTCTGGGGATCGTTCCGGAGATCAAGAAGCTCACTTCGTTCGAGAAAGCAAGGGTGGCTTCCAATGAGAAGGATAAGCAGGTAGCGGAGGCTTTCCGGACGCTTCATTCGAGCTTGAAGCTCAATAATGAAAGTAAGTTCGCCCAGGTGATGCTTATCACCAGTAGCGTTCCTGGCGAAGGTAAGTCGTTTACCAGCACGAATTTGGCTTTCACTTTGGCTGGTCATGGTGAGCGGACTTTGATTCTGGACTGCGACTTGCGGATGCCGAATATTCACAAATCGCTGGAGCTGGAGAACAAGAAGGGCGTTATCGACGTTTGCATTCACGACGCCCCGCTCGAGGAGGTGATTCAGAAGGACGTGTTGCCGAATTGCGATGTTCTGACCACCGGAGGTCGCGCGAAGAATCCAACGCAGATTCTGAGCAGCAAGGCGTTCGAGCGGATGGTCGCGGAACTTCGCAAACGTTATGATCGGATCGTTCTCGATACGCCGCCTTTGGCCGCTGTCAGTGACGCATTAATCATTCTTCCTCTGGTTGACGGGGTCTTGTTTACGATCAAGTTCAACAAGGTAAAGCGCTCCGCGGCCCGGCATAACACCCGCCGCTTGCTGGAATCGAATGTACCTGTTTTCGGAGCCGTTCTCAATAACCTTAGCCTCTCGGTTTCGGGCTATTATTACGCGCAGTACTACGATAAGTCGTACTACGATTACTACGCGCCGAATTCGAAGAAGGCGAAGGCGGAAGGCGAGCTTCGCGGTTAAAGCGAATCGATAGCTTTCTTTAAAAGGCGGGGATAAATTCCCCGCCTTCTTTGTGTTCAGGAGAATTGGACGACAGTCTGTTTTCGGGGGAAAGTTCCGCGCGGTTAGGCGATTTGACGTTGCAACCGCCTCCTCCGGTTCTCAGGATTTTCGTACAATTCAACCCCTAATTCACTGCATTCTGAATTTTTCCCGATGATTTCAAAACTCCCTTTTTTCCGTTCTTCGAAAACCTCACGCGAGGACGCGGCTGCTCGTTTTTCCCTGGAGGCGTTGCCGGTTCCGGCTTTTGCGGGGGATGAGAAGGGCGAACTGCTGGCGGCAAATTCGCTTTTTTGCGATCTCTGGCGGATACCGGTCGATCGGCAGGCGGGTTCTTTGGATTGGCTTTCGAAAGTGGCGGAGGGGGATCGGGCTGATGTGCGGGCGCTTTGGGAAGAGGCGGTGCGGAACGGGACCGGTTTTTCCTTTCGCTTCCGCTTTCTCGGCGGGGAAGGTGAAATGCGCTGGCTGGAGTTGAGGGGGAAAACCGAGACGACGGGCAGTTCCACTGTAGCGGTGGCGCTGGTGGAGGATGTGACGGAGCGGGTCCGGATGGAGAATGACGAGAAGCGGGACCGGCAGATGTTAACGGCGATTTTGGATAGTTCGCCGGATTTGATTTTCGTGAAGGACTCCGAGTGCCGTTACATGATCAGTAATTTGGCGCATTTGAAGCGGATGGGGAAAGGGTCGCTGGAGGCGGTGGTGGGGAAGACGGTTTTCGACTTTTTCGAGAAGGAGCGGGCGCAACAGGCTTACGCGGCGGAGAAGACGATTATTGAGACGGGAGAACCGCTTTTGAATCTTCGGGAAGACGATGGGGGGAAATCGTATCTCAGTAACAAGGTTCCGTTTCGGGGCGAGGATGGGCGGGTGCTCGGTTTTGTAGGGATTTCGCGGGATATCACGGAGCTTCGGCAGGCGCAGGTGGCGTTGGAGATGGCGAAGGAGGAGGCGGAGGCGGGGACGCGGGCGAAGTCGGAATTTTTGGCGAATATGAGTCACGAAATCCGGACGCCGATGAACGCGGTGATCGGGATGACGGGGTTGTTGCTGGACACTTCGTTGACCCATGAGCAGCGGGATTTTGTGGAAACGATCCGGACCAGCGGCGACTCGTTGCTGACGATTATTAACGACATTCTCGATTTCTCGAAGATCGAGTCGGGGAAGATCGACCTGGAGTATCAGCCGGTGGATTTGCGGCTTTGCATCGAGGAGAGCCTCGACCTTTTGTCGGGGCAGGCCTCGAAGAAGGGGCTCGATTTGGTGTATCAGGTGCATGAACCGTGTCCGTCGGCGTTGCTGGGAGATGTCACTCGTTTGCGGCAGGTGTTGGTGAATCTGGTGAGCAATGCGGTGAAATTCACGCCGAAAGGGGAGGTTTTCGTGCAGGTGCGGGCGACGCCTTTGGAGGGGAATCGGCAGAGGTTTCATTTTTCGGTCAAGGATACCGGGATTGGGATTCAGCCGGAAAAGATGAGCCGGTTGTTTCTGTCGTTCAGCCAGGTCGACGCGTCTACGACGCGTCAATATGGCGGAACCGGGCTCGGGTTGGCGATCAGCAGCCGACTGTGCGAATTGATGGGCGGGAAGCTGTGGTGTGAGAGCGATTACGGGAAGGGCTCGACTTTTCACTTCACAATCGTCGGGCAAGTGGCGGAGGGGCAGCCGAAGGTTTTCTTGCGGAGCGGTCAGCCGCAGTTGGAAGGACGGACGGTACTAATCGTGGATGACAATTCGACGAACCGGCAGATTTTGACGCTTCAGACGAAATCGTGGGGAATGGTGCCGGCGGCGGCGAGCAGCGGCGAGGAAGCGCTCGAATGGTTACGGCAAGGGCGGCGGTTCGATGTGGCGATTTTGGATTGGCACATGCCGGATATGGATGGGCTGACGTTGGCAAAGAAGCTTCAGGCGGACGAGAAGACGTGCATGTTGCCGCTGGTGATGCTGACTTCGCGGGCGACGCGTTCGGCGGCGGCGGACGGAATCCGGTTCGAGGCGCATTTGACGAAACCGGTGAAGCCGTCGCAGCTTTTCGAGGTGTTGATCGCGCATTTTGGCCGTGAGGGAAATGCGTCGTCGAGGTCGGCGAAGATCGACGGGAACGGGACGGTGTCGAATGGAAGCCGGAGGAAGATTTTGCTCGCGGAGGATAATCCGGTGAACCAGAAGGTGGCGTTGTTGACGCTCCAGCGGATGGGGCACGAGACGCGGGTGGTGTCGAACGGTTTGGAGGTATTGCGGGCGCTGGAGGAGGAGCAGTTCGACGTGATTTTGATGGATGTGCAGATGCCCGAATTGGACGGGCTCGAGACGACGCGGCGGGTGCGGGAGCTTTACGATGGGAAACCGCGTCCGCGAATTATCGCGATGACGGCGAACGCGATGATGGAGGATCGGGAGATTTGTCTGTCGGCGGGGATGGACGATTATTTGAGCAAGCCGGTGAAGCGGGAGTCGTTGGAGGAAGCGTTAGCGAAATTTTAGAAGGGAAGGAGTCAGGAGTCAGGAGACGGGAGTCGGGAGGGAAGTTTTCGGGGATGTTGACTTAGGGTAAGGTTTTGGGGGATGATTGGTGGTATATTTTTCGCATCGTGAAAGGCCAGCCTTACAGTCTTCGGAAATGTTGCTCCATTAGCGGGGGCGCGGAGGGCGTTGGTTGGAGAAACTGGATGCGGCGGGGGATGGCGGTTTTCCTTTTGGGGATCGTGATGTGCGGTCTCCATTTTCATGTGGTGGCGCTTCAGGTTTACGGGTGGTCGGGGATGTTGATCGAATACCGCGAGACTTCGGGTTCGTGGGCGGCGGCGTTGGAGAAGACTTTGGGGGGCGAGGCTCCGTGTCATGTTTGCCATCAGGTGGATGAAGCGTTGGTGGCGATCGAGGAGGGAGCGGATGCGACGATGGTCCGGAGCGAAATTTCGTTCGTGCCTCCGGTGATATTGTTTTTGGCGGGGCGCGCTGTTTCGGTGGCGGTTCCGCCGGTGGCGTTTTCTTTGACCGGCGTTGATGCCGTTCTGGTTACTCAAGCGAATTTTACCCCTGCCGCCCCGCCTCCGCGATCCGCGTGATGGAGCTCTGAAAACGGTGGCGCGGGTTTTATGCCGCGGACGTTTCGGAGCGTTGTGGAATATCTGTTCGAACCTGGTAAACGGGAGCCTTTCGCGGCGCTGTTTCCGGGTATCCAATCCATCCTTTGTAGCGGAAAATTCTTTGTCCGGTGCGATTCCGGATAGCGGTATGAAAGATTTATTTGTGCTAGGAGCTTCCTCGCGGGGCGAGAGAGGTTTGTTCGGCGGCGCCGGATCGCGAAAGCGGGTTCGGTCGGCGTTTACTTTGATTGAGTTGCTGACGGTGATCGCGGTGGTGGCGATTTTGGCGGGGATGTTGATCCCGGTCGTTTCCGGAGCGCGGGCGAAAGCGAGATCGGTGGCGTGTGTGAGCAATGTGCGGCAGATCGCGCTGGCCGGGTATCTTTACGCTCAGGATACGGGAGTGTATCCGGGGTGGGACTCGGGAATGGACCGGAAGGAGCAGTTGTTTCCGTATTTGCATACGGGACGCTCGAATGCCGACACGTTCGGCGACCAGATTTGGCATTGTCCGGGTAACGAGGAATTGGATCGGGCGGCGAGTTACGGTTGGAATACGAATCTGAACTGGGTGCCGTTCGAGCAGATCAAGGAGCCGGCGGCGACGGTGGCGGTGGCGGACGCGGGGATTACGGACGGATTGCAGCCGACGTTGGCGACGCATTTGATGCCGCCCTCGCGGACGACGACGGGAAATATCGGGCGACCGAATCCGCGGCATAACAGCGGCGGAACGCCGGCGGCGAACGTGGCGTTTGTCGATGGGCATGCTCGGACGATGGCGATCGAGCCGCCGTTTTATCCGGGACTTCCGGGGGAATGGACGGGGAACGGGGTGACGGATCCGGCCGATCCGGCGTATAAGGATGAACTTTGGGATTTGTATTGAGGAGACGAGGATGATGAAGAGCGCGAAAATGTTGGGGTTGGGAAAAGGGTTTGGGGGATTGGCGGTGGCGGGATTCGTTCTGGCGACGGCGATTTTGCTGGGCGGATGGCGGAAAACGGAGGGGGATTCGGCGGATTTTCGGGAGTCGGCTACTTTCGATGTGGTTTCGGCGGATGGGGCGATTCATTTGCTTTTCGGCCTTCCGGATGAGGCGGACGGGGAGCGGTTGCGGTTTTATTACACGCGCTCGGCGGATGCGGGGGAAACGTGGGCGGAGGCGGCGGAGGTGGCGACGGATCATGCGTTGCCGGGGCGTCATGGTCGCGGAAACGATCCGCAGCTGGCGGTTTCGGGGGAAAACGCGATGGCGGTTTGGACGGCGCGGGGGGGAGGGCCGTTCGGGAGCGGTCCTTTGGCGGCGGCGGTTTCGCGGGATGGCGGGAGAAGTTGGCGGGTGAGCGCGGCTCCGGCGTACGCGGGGGGCGGGGAAAAGGTGGGGTTTCGTTTTCCGGATTTGGCGGCTTGCGAGCGGGGATTTCATGCGGCGTGGATTCACGCGGAGGGAGAGGAGCGTAGTTTGCGGTACGCCCGGCTGGATTTTGGGAAGGAGGAATGGACGATGCCGCGGGTGGTGGACGACGATATTTGCGCGTGTTGCTGGAATACGGTGAAGGCGGGGGAGGATGGGGCGGTTTACATTCTTTACCGGGATCAGGATCCGAGCGATATGGCGTTGGCGGTGTCGCGGGATTCGGGGGAAAGCTGGGAGCGGCGCGGGGCGGTGGGGGAATTTGACTGGCATTTTAACGGGTGTCCGCATGTGGGCGGTGGGTTGGCGTTGGGGGCGGAGAACGCGGAAGGGGAGCCGGAGTTGGTGGCGAGTGTTTGGACGGGAAATGGTGAGGTGAGCGGTGCGTATCTTTTTCGGAGCGGAGACGGCGGGCGTTCGTGGGGAGACCGGCGGGATTTGGCGGTGGAATCGCCGGGGAGGAATACGGATGTGGATTCGGCGGGAGACGGGCGTTATTTCGCGGTTTGGGATGAGGCGGGCGAGGGGACGGCGCGGGTTGTTTTCGCGGCGGAAAGCGCGGATGGAGAGGCTTGGAGCGCGCCGCTGCGGGTGTCGGAGTCGGGCGGGTTTGCGACGCATCCGCGGGTGGTGGTGGCGAACGGTGAGGCGGTCGCTTTTTGGACGGCGGAAGATGCGGACGGGGCGAGGCGGATGATGGTGCGTCAGCTGAGCGTGGAGGAAGCGCGAAAATAATTTCACTTATGTGAAAATATTGCTTGATCATCTGAGGAAATCGGGTTGAATGAAAAGCATTAACAGATTTCCCCCGCTTAGCGGGGGATTTGGGGTAATTAAGAAAGCAGCTGGCGGGTCGCTTAGGGGTAGGCGGCCCGCCTTTCTTTTTGGCTGGGTCGAGGGATTGGCAGATGCCGGGAAAGTTGTTTTTCTGGGGCATTATGTTTTCCCGTGGTTCGTTATCCCGCGCCGTTTCCTTGTTTTTGGTTTCGGTCTTTTTTCTTTTGGCGTTCGTTTCCGCGCGGGCGGATATCGCGGATCTTGAGCTGGAGTGGGCGCATCCGCGTCCGGCGGGGAATCCTTTGCGTTCCGTGGTTTACGGGGACGGGGTTTTTGTGACGTCTGGGTGGATTTTGCGGTCGGAGGATGGGGCGGTTTGGGAGACGGCGGAGACGCCGGTTGCGCTTCCGGCGGAGCGGGTGGTTCGGGCGGCGGATGGAGGTTTTCTGGCGGCGGGGGCGGCGGGGATTTGGGAGTCGGCGGATGGGCGGGAATGGACGCCGGTTTGGGAGAACGATACGAATAGCCGGAGATTGACGGCGGTGGCGGAAGGGGAGAATGAACACGTGGTGGCGGCGGGACTGGAGCGTCTGACGGGGCTGGAGACGCGGGCGGTCGCCGTGACGGGAAGTTCCAGTGGAGGAGGTTGGGCGATTCGTGAGATTTCTCCGGATGCGAAGGAGTTGATCGATTTGCAGTTCGGGGCGGGAAGATTTGTGGCGATTGTCACGACGGGAGCGGGGGAACCGGGAGCCTATTTTTCGGAGGATGGAGAGGTTTGGGCGGCGGCGGGTTCTCCGGCGACGGATGAAGTGCGGTCGTTGGCGTTTGGGTTGGGGAAATTTTGGGCGGTGGGGGCGAACGGGAGTTTGTGGAGTTCGGCGGATGGGGATGTTTGGGTGCGGGAGCGGTTTTTAGCGGATCG
>CAZJCL010000027.1:7860-10340 GCA_964544025.1 uncultured Opitutales bacterium
TGACTTCGCGTGACGGGATTGAGTGGCAAGGGACTCCGGGGGTTTCGCTGCCTTTTGACGCGTTGACGTGGAATGGAGAAATCTATGTGGGAAGCTACTCCAGCGGTAAAGTTTTTGTCTCGAAAGATTTAACGCAGTGGGAAAGCGCGCCGAGTTTGGGGTCGAATGTGGCGATCTATTCATTGGCTTATAACGACGGGTTGTTCGTCGCGGCCGGTGGAAATTCGCCAATCTATCCTCTATCGAATCGGGGGCGGATTTATGCCTCGGTGGATGGATTGACGTGGAATCAGGTGGCGGTGGATTTTCCGGTTCCGCTGACGGGAGTGGCGGCTTACGGAAACGGTTTTGTCGCGGTGGGAGGGAGTCCGTTTGCGGCGGGTTATGTTTACGTTTCGGCGGACGGAGTGAATTGGGAGGAGGAGCCGGCGGCGATAATTCGCGATTCGCTTTGGGGAGTGGCGGCGGTGAACGGGGAGCTGATGGTTGTTGGGGACAATGGCGCGATTTTGCGAAGCGCGGGGGAACGGTATCCGCAGATTGTGGAACAGCCGCGGCGGACGGCGGCGATGCCGGGGGGAGAGGCCGTTTTTTCGGTGGAGGCGATGGGGGAGGAGCCGTTGGCTTTTCAATGGTATCGGGATGGGGAACCGGTTTTGGATGGAGTGCGGATTTCGGGGGCGGCGACGGCGGTTTTGCGATTGGAGGACGTAACGGAGGCGGATGGGGGGATTTATCATGTGGCGGTGGCGAGCGGGGATCGGGCGGTCACGAGTTTTGCGGTTTCGCTGGTCGTGACGCCGTATTTTACAGTGAATTCGATGGCGGGTCCGGCGACGCCGGGCTGGGGGAGGACGGTTTTTAAGGAGGGATTGACGCGGTGGGGAGTTCGCCGATGGAGGTGCGGGTGATGGAGGGGACTTACCGCGAGAATATCGTTTTTGGCGGGAAGCCGGCGGTTTTGACGAGCGCGGATCCGGAGCGGCCGTCGCTTTTTGTTATCGATGGAATGAATCGGGGGCAGCCGGCCGTCAGTTTTGTCGGAGACGAGAACTCGCGGAGCGTGTTGCGTGGATTTACGGTGAGAGCGGGGACGCCGGGGGTGTTGATTGTGGGGGGAAGTCCGGCGGTTGAAAGGAACAGTATTCAAGGAAACGGGTTGGGCGGGATTCGCGTTGCGGATGTGGCGGCGGGAGAAGTTGGGCCGCTGATTCGCGGGAACGAGATATTTTCCAACAGCGCTACGGCGAGCGGCGGGATCGCAATCGTGAACGCGTCGGCGGGGTTAAAGAACAATGTAGTAAGCCGAACGTTCGGCACGGGTGTATTGATCTCGGGCTTGGAAGGGCACCGTGTGGGACTGATGAACAACACGGTTATCTTGAACAGTGATGGAATAGCTGTGTCGGGCGGTGGAGAGGTGGAGATTGCCAACTCGATTTTCGCGCGAAACTTCGGGTGTGGAGTTGTCGTGGAATCCGGGGCAAGCGCGACGGTGAGTTTTCGGTATTCGAACGTTTGGATGAATACGGGAGGAAATTGGGTGAATCTTCCGAATCCGACGGGGAACGATGGAAACCTGAGTGTCGATCCGTACCTTGTTCAGGAGAAGGGACGTTTGCTATCGCACGCGGCTAACCCGGTCGGTTGGCATAGCCCGATGATCGACGCGGGCGATCCGGCGAGCGATTTTTCGAGGGAGCCGGAGCCGAATGGAGGGCGAATTAATATCGGGGCATTTGGGAATACTCAGGAGGCGAGCGAGTCGATTGATTTGACGGTCGTTTCGACGATGACGGTCGATGGGAAGACGTGGTTGGCGCGGAATGGGGTTTTGGATTCGGAGCTTCCAGTGGCGGTCAGCGTGTCGGGAGGTGCGGTTTTGGGAGAGGATTTTCGGACGGTTCCGTGGCCGCTGGAGTTCGCGGCGGGGGAGACGATGTTCGCGGTTGGGGCGGTGGAGATTCCGGGCGTTCTTCGCGATGGACTTTCGGAGGTGGCGATGCGCGTGGCGGAGAATCCGGCGTATATCTGGAATACGCAACCGACATTTACGGTGCGGGTTTCGCCGTTGCCTTACAACGATTGGTTGCGGAGCGGTGGGGCGAGCGCGGGTGGGGAAGGCGATTTGGGGCCGGGGGAGGATCCGGGGGGATTGGGGATTCCGAATTTATTGCGGTTCGCGTTTGGGATGGATTGGGAGAATCCGGAGCGGGGGAATTTGCCGCGGGCGGAGGTGCGGGAGATTGGGGAAGGGGCGACGGAGGGGTTTCTTTGTCTGAGTTTTGTGTGGCGGCCGGGAGAGGCGGGGTTGCGGTATGTGGTGGAGAGTTCGGGGGATTTGCGGGAATGGGCAGAGTTGGAAGCACCCGAGATCGTGGAGACGGTTTCGCTGGGGGATGGGCTGGAGCGGGTGACGGTGCGGGATGAGCGGCCGGTGGGCGGGGCGGCGCGGTTTTTGCGGGTGCGGGTGGAGATGG
>CAZJCL010000027.1:10440-12453 GCA_964544025.1 uncultured Opitutales bacterium
GATGAGCGGCCGGTGGGCGGGGCGGCGCGGTTTTTGCGGGTGCGGGTGGAGATGGTTTTTTAACCGCCGATGGACCTAGCTTAACCGGCCGCAACCAAACTTTTGGATGGGATTCACCACGGAGCCACAGAGGGCACAGAGGCTTTGGCTCTGCGGGTGGGACCACAGATGGCACAGATGGGCACAGATGAGACGGGGGGATTCGGATCTGGGATTTGGGCTCTGTTTTTTTGAACCACGGAAGACACGGAAAACACGGAAGGGCTGAGGATCGGGGGCATTATTTAAAACAATGGATTGAGCGTTGATTATTGGGGCCAGGATTGGGTGCGGGGGAGGGCGGTGAGCCAGCGGGTGCGGGAGGGGGAGATTTGGGCGGGGGTTTGTTGGGGTTCGAAGCGGCGGTCGAGGGTCCAGTGAGAGGCGATTTCGGTTTGGTTTTTCCAGAAGCCGGTGGCGAGGCCGGCGAGGAAGGCGACGCCGAGGGCGGTGGTTTCGGTGATGCGGGGGCGGGAAACGGGGGCTTGGAGGAAGTCGGATTGGAGCTGCATGAGGAGGTTGTTGGCGCTGGCGCCGCCGTCGACACGGAGTTCGGCGAGGGGGATTTGGGCGTCGGAGGCCATGGCGGCGAGGACGTCGACGGTTTGCCAGGCGATGGCTTCGAGGGCGGCGCGGGCGAGGTGGGCGGGGGTGGTGCCGCGGGTGAGGCCGAGGATCGCGCCGCGGGCGTGGGGATCCCAGTGAGGGGCGCCGAGGCCGGAAAAGGCGGGGACGATGGTGACGCCGCCGGTGTCGGAAACGCTGCTGGCGAGGGTTTCGATTTCGGCGGCGGTTTTGATGATTCCGAGGCTGTCGCGGAGCCATTGGATGAGGGCGCCGGAGACGAAGATGCTGCCTTCGAGGGCGTATTCGGTTTTTGGGCCGATTTTCCAGGCGACGGTGGTGACGAGTCCGTTTTGGGAGAAGACGGGTTTTTCGCCGGTGTTCATGAGGACGAAGCTGCCGGTGCCGTAGGTGTTTTTGGCGAGTCCGGGAGCGCAGCAGGCTTGGCCGAAAAGGGCGGCGTGTTGGTCGCCGGCGATTCCGGCTATGGGAATGCCGGCGAGTTCGGGCGGGTCGGAAATTTCGGCAAGGGTTTCGCTGCTGGAACGGATTTCGGGGAGAATGGCGCGGGGGATTTGGAAGGTGGCGAGGAGTTCGTCGTCCCAATCGCCGGTTTCGAGATTGAAGAGGAGGGTGCGGGAGGCGTTGGTGGCGTCGGTGAGGTGGGCGCGGCCGCCGGTGAGTTTCCAGACGAGCCAGGAGTCGACGGTGCCGAAGGCGATTTCGCCGCGTTCGGCGCGCTGGCGGAGGCCGGGGATTTGGTCGAGGAGCCAGCGAATTTTGGTGGCGGAGAAATAGGGGTCGACGACGAGGCCGGTTTTGTGGCGGAAGAAATCGAGGTCGCGGGACTCGCGGATTTCGGTGCAGAGGGCGGCGGTGCGGCGGTCTTGCCAGACGATGGCGCGGTGGACGGGGTCGCCGGTTTTTCTGTCCCAGAGAAGGGTGGTTTCGCGCTGGTTGGTGAGGCCGACGGCGGCAATTTCGGAGGCGGGAATTTTGGCTTTGGCGAGAACTTCGCGGGTAACGTCGCGTTGGGAGTTCCAGATGTCTTCCGGATCGTGTTCGACCCAACCGGGCTGAGGAAAGTGTTGGGGGAATTCGCGTTGGGCGAGGGCGCGGATGTTGCCGGAGTGATCGAACAGGAGGGCGCGGGAGCTGGTGGTGCCTTGGTCGAGGGCGAGGACGAACATTTGGGAAGTATGAAGGATGATTTATGAATTATGAAGTATGAAGGGTTGGGAGTGGGAAGGTTTGAAGGTTTGAAGGTGGGAAGGTGGGAAGGTTTGAAGGTGGGGAGGTTGATGGTGGAGCCCTCGCTCTTTTGGGGAGGGCGTTTTTTTTATTGGGAGTCGCGGAGGGGTTTTAGGGCGCGGGTCCAGGCGATGAGTTGGTCGAGCATTTTGGCGACGG
>CAZJCL010000027.1:12553-17012 GCA_964544025.1 uncultured Opitutales bacterium
AGGGGTTTTAGGGCGCGGGTCCAGGCGATGAGTTGGTCGAGCATTTTGGCGACGGAGTTGGTTTGGTGGTCGGCGGGTTTGAAGCGGGTCATTTCCTCGAAGTCGGTGAAGAGGGAGAGGGCGACCTGGTTGCGGACGGTGGCGATCTGGACTTCGGCGAGGATGAGGCGGAGGTGCTCGACGGCGCGGGTGCCGCCGGCGCTGCCGTAGCCGACGAATCCGGCGGCTTTGTTGTTCCATTCGGCGTAGAGGAAGTCGATGGCGTTTTTGAGGGCGGCGTTTGTGGAGTGGTTGTATTCGGGGGTGACGAAGACGAAGCCGTCGAAGGAGCGGATTTTGGCAGCCCAATCTTTGGTGTGTTGTTTGGAGTATTGGCCCATGGAGGGTGGGACGGGTTCGTCGAGGAGGGGGAGGTTGATGTCGGCGAGATCGATGAGTTCGAATTCGGCGTCGGTGCGTTTTTGGGCGTTTTGGAAGACCCAGTTTCCGACGTCTTTTCCGACGCGCCCGGGGCGGGTGCTGCCGATGATGATAGCGATTTTTACCATGATGTTTCCTTTGTTTTTTGTGATGAAATTGTGGATTAGCGGTAGACGAGTCCGCCGTCGATGAGAGGGGCTTGGCCGGTCATGTAGTCGGAATCGGGGCCGGCGAGGTAGGAGACGAAGGCGGCGACGTCTTCGGGGGTTTGGGCGCGGCCGAGGGCGATGCCGCCGACGTATTTATCGTAGTTGGCGCCGATTTCCGCGCCGGTGATCTCGGACATGCGGCGGTCGATTTCCTTCCACATATCGGTACCGACGACGCCGGGGCAGTAGGCGTTGACGGTGATTCCGTCGGAGGCGAATTCCTTGGCTGCGGCCTGGGTGAAAGCGCGGACGGCGAATTTGGTGGCGGAATAGACGCCGAGGAGCGGGTAGCCTTCGTGTCCGGCGATGGAGGAGGCGTTGATGATTTTTCCTTTTTGGCCGCGGTCTTTGAATTTTTTGGCGGCGGCTTGGATTCCCCAAAGGACGCCGTAGACGTTGATTTTAAAAATGAGGTCGATTTTTTCGGGGGTGACGTCGGCGAGGGCTTCGATTTGGGCGATGCCGGCGTTGTTGATCATGATGTCGAAGCCGCCGAGTTCTTTTTCGGTGTGATCGACGGCGGCGAAAACCTGATCGCGTTTGGAGACGTCGGCTTTGAAAACGGTGGATTTCCGGCCGAGGTTTTTCACCTCATCGGCGACGGATTTCATGTTTTCGTCCTTGAGGTCGGCGATGGCGATGTCGGCTCCTTCTTTGGCGAGGCGGAGGGCGATGGCGCGGCCGATTCCTTGTCCGGCTCCGGTGACGAGTGCGACTTTTCCTTGGATATTCATGAACGGATGACTTTTTGAATGGTTTTTAGAGGGCGTGCGTCCGGAGTTGCTGTTCAAAAGTATCGCATAGGCAGGTGAATAGACAAGCGGTGCGGGACTAGGGGATTTCCGGTTGTGGAAGGGTTGCTAGATGGAGATGGGAGCGTGAGAGTATCTCCTATGGGCGAATCGGTCGAGAAGTTTGGGATCAGCGTGGTGATTCCGGCGTTTAACGAGGAGAAGCGGATCGGGGCGGCGGTCGGGTCGGTGCGGGAGGCGTTTCGGAGTTGCGGGGTGGAGCGGTATGAGGTTGTGGTCTGCGATAACAACTCGACCGACGCGACGGGGAAACTGGCGGAGGAGGCGGGGGCGAAGGTGATTTTCGAGGCGCATAATCAGATCGCGCGGGCGCGAAACTCGGGGGCGGCGGCGGCTCGGGGGGAGTGGTTGATTTTCATGGACGCGGACAGCCGGCTTTCGGCGGAGTTGTTGGCGGAGACTTTGGCGCGGATCGAATCGGGGAAGACGGGCGGGGGCGGGGCGACGGTGGCGTTTGATCGGGGGGATTTGCCGTGGCATGTGACGGTAGGATTGGGGATTTGGAACCGGATTTCGCGGTCGATGAATTGGGCGGCGGGGTCGTATGTGTTTTGTCTGCGGGAGGCGTGGGCGGAGACGGGCGGGTTTTGCGAGGAGCGGTATGCGGGGGAGGAGATTCCGTTTTCGGCGGCGTTGAAGAAGTGGTGCCGGAAACGGGGGTTGCGGTTTCGGGTGATCGGAGCGCCGCCGCTGGTGACGTCGGCGCGGAAGGTGGAGAATTACGGGATGTGGCGGCTTTTGCGGATGGTGTTTTCGCTGGCGATGCCGGGGGCGTTGGGGCGGCGGGAGAGTTGCGGGTATTGGTATCAGCGGCCGGAGTGAACGGGGGAAAGGGCTGAAGCGTTCGCTGTTACCTTGTTTTGTTGCGGATGCTGTTGCCGGGGTTCCAGATGCCGTCGATGAGGAGGGTGTTGGGTTGGTGGGGGATGCCGTATTCGCCGCGTTCGACGAGGCCGATCAGGACGTCGGCGGCGCGCGCTCCGAGGAAATCGGCGCTTTGGTAGATTCCGGATAGCCAGGAATTTCGCGAGGGGCAGCCGAGACTGACGAGGCCGATGTCGTCGGGCACGGTGTAGCCTTGGGAACCGAGCCATTCGAGGGGTAAAAAATTCGAGGGGGCGATGATGGCGTCGGGTTTTGTTTCGCGGATCCATTTGGCCGCGATTTCTTCGGTCCAGTGGGTGGGCGTGAGGGGAGCGATCGGGGCGAGGTCGGGGAGTTCGCGTTGCTGCATTTGGTAGGAGGCGAGCCAGCGGTTTTGCACTTTGGCGGTGACGTTGGTTGTCATGGCGACTCCGATACGGCGGTAGCCGAGACGATGGCATTCGCGGATGGCGCGGCGCATGGAGCTGTAGGTATCGTTGGCGACGCGGTGGATCAGCGGGGGGCTTAAGGTGAAGCCGATGGCGACGAGGCAGAATTTTTCCCATCCGATGGTGAGATCGAGTCCGGCGGCGGGGAGGGGCGGGAGGATCAGGCCTTGGACGCCGCGCGCGTGCATTTCGGCGGTGAGGTCGGCTCCGGCGGCGGGATTGGGCAGCCAGAATTCTTCCAAGCGAAATCCGAGGGATTCGGCTTGCCGGGTGGCTCCGAGAAAATGTTGGGGAAACATGGCCGATTCTTTGCGCCAGCCGTCGCGGGTGGGAAACGCGGTTACGAAACCGAGGAGGGGCCGGTCGCGAGGGGATTTTCCGGCGCGGTTGTTTTTCATGAGCGTCGCGATGTAGGGGTTGACGGTGTAGCCGAGTTCGGTCGCGGCGGCGCGGACGCGGTCTTTGGTGGGTTGGGGGAGACGGGGGCTGTCGCGCAGGGCGAGGGAAACGGTGGAGGGATGGACGCCGGCGCGGGCGGCGACATCGCGTGAGGAGACGTGGCGTGTTTCGCTGATGCAGGGGACGGGGTTTGTTTCGCGGCGGGTTTCCGGGGAAGGTTTTTCGCCTTTCAGGGTTTTGCCGGGGATCCAGACGCCGTCGATCAAGAGCGTGTTCGGGTAGTCGGGAGGGCCGCGTTTGCTGTTTTCGATTTCGTGAATGAGGAGATCGACGGCGCGGGCGGCGAGCAGGGCGGGGTTTTGGAAGATGCCGGAGATGGCGTCGCCGGTGCCGGAATGAGCGAGGGCGACGATGCCGAGGTCTTCGGGAACGCGGTGTTCGCGGGCAGCGAGGATTTGTTGGAGGCGTTCGCCGGAAGCGCCGATGACGACGTCGGGGTTTTCGCGTTCCAGCCATGTTGTGAAAGCGGAGTTGTCCCAGGCGGGCATGATCAGCGGGGAAATGGCGGCGACTTCGGGCAGTTGTTTTTGCTCCATGAGGTAAGCGGCGAGCCAGCGTCCGTCGGCGCGCCGGTCTTCGTCGCGGGTGAGCGCGAGGCCCATCCGGCGATAGCCGAGTTGGTGGCAGCGTCTCAACGCGGTCATCATGGAGTGGTAATGATCGCAGGCCACGCGGTGGAGACGGGGTTCGGCGAGGGAGAATCCGAGGGCGACGACGGCGGTGCGTTTCCAATCGAGCGGGAAGGAATCGATCGTTTCGGGGAACGGGGCGAGCAAAACTCCGGGGATGTTGCGGGCGTAGAAGACTTCGCCTGCGCGGCGGCCTTGCGCTCCTTCTTCGCCGAGCCAGAAGCTTTCGAGGCGGTAACCTTTTTCGGCGGCGCGGGACCGGGCGCCTTCGTAGTATTTTCGGAAGCGGGGGGAATGTTGCCGCCACTCGTCGGCGGTGGAAAATGCGGTGGCGAAGGCGAGAACCGGGCTGCTGGCGGGGAGTTTGCCTTTTCGCCGCGTGGTCATCAGCGCGGAAACGTAAGGGTTTCGGCGATACTTCAGGCGGTGGGCGATGCGGAGGACTTTTTCGCGGGTGGCGGCGGAGACGGCGGGGTTTCCTTTGAGAACGAGGGAAACGGTGGAGGCGGTGACGCCGGCCTCCGCCGCGATGTCTTTCATGGTGATTCGTTTGCCGTCTTTCAAGGAAGGTTGGTTTCCGGGGATTTTAAGAGGAGCAGGGATTTAACGGAAGGTAG
>CAZJCL010000028.1:0-15206 GCA_964544025.1 uncultured Opitutales bacterium
AATATGGCGGGGAGGGCGCCGATCGAGGCGGAGGACGAGGCGGTGCTGGAGCGGTGTTTTTTGTTGAACGCGGAGGGGGAGTGGGAGCCGGCGACGAATCCGTTGAACCGGTTTTCGACGGTGCGGAAGGGGATCGGGATGCAGCGGTTGGGGCCGGTTTACACGTTTGCGAGGGATATGGCGGAGCATGATCCGGAGGCGCGGATCGGGCTGGTGGTGAATGCGCGTGGCGGGACCACGATCGAGGCTTGGGCGCGGGGCGGGGAGCTTTATAACGCGGCGGTGGCGCGGGCGTTGCAGGCGCGGGAAAGTGGCGGGGAGTTTCGCGGGATTATTTGGCATCAGGGGGAGGGGAATTCGCGGGATCCGGAGTATTTGAATAAACTGGCGGAGTTGGTGGCGGCGTTGCGGGCGGATTTGGGGGTGGCGGATTTGCCGTTCGTGGCGGGGCAGGTCGAGGGAGATCGGCCGGTGAACGCGTTGATCGCGCGGGCGGGGGAGGCGATTCCGCATGCGGCGACGGCGTCGTCGGCGTGGCTGGGGACTTACGACGGGACGCATTTCGACGCGGCGGCGCAGCGGGAATTGGGGCGGCGTTACGCGGCGGAGATGATTCGGCTTCAGGAGCATGAGGAACGGGTGGGGCGGGAGGTTTCGCTTTTCGACGGCGAGAGTTTCGCGGGTTGGGAAGGGCCGACGGATAGGTATTTCCGTATCGAGGACGGGGCGATTGTGGCGGGGCGGATCGGGTGGTTGGTTCCGCACAACCAGTTTTTGACGACGACGCGGAGTTTCCGGAATTTCGAGCTGCGGTTGAAGTTCAAGTTGGTCGGATCGGAAGGGGTGAATTCGGGGGTGCAGTTTCGGTCGCAGCGGATTCCGGGTTCGGGGGAGGTGACGGGGTATCAGGCGGATTTGGGGAATCCGGGCTGGTGGGGGAGTTTGTATGACGAGCAGCGGCGGAATCGCGTTTTGGCGCAGTCGGATGTGGCGGCGGTGAACGAGGTTTTGCGGCGGGAGGATTGGAACGATTACAGGATTCGGGCGGAGGGAAATCGGATTCGGATTTGGATCAATGGAGTGCGGACGGTGGATTATTTGGAGGAGGAGCCGGGGATCGATTTGTCGGGGGTGATTGGCGTGCAGATTCACGCGATGGCGCCGGGCGAGGCGTGGTTCAAGGATATCGTGGTGGTGGAGCTGGAGTAAGGTAGAAGGTAGAAGTAAGAAGGTAGAATTAAGGCGAGGAGGGTTTTGTGATTCGCATTTCAACGATGTGAATTTCAAAGAATTTGCGCTGGTGTCGCCGGGGCCGGTATGGTTGGGAGCGTAAATAGTTTCCTCCGCCCCTTATGAAAAAATATCTCAAAATTTCGGCAGGCACCTCCGCGGCCTTCACTTTGATCGAGCTTTTGACCGTGATCGCGATTATCGGAATTCTCGCGGCGATTTTGATTCCGGTGGTGGGGGCGGTGCGGGAATCGGCGAAGACGGCGAAATGCACGAGCAATCTGCGGCAGATCGCGGGCGTTTTCCATGTGGCGTTGGAGGAAAACGAATATCGGTTCGCGGCGTCGCCGGGGAGCGGCGGGGACAATGGGAATTTTATCTGGGGGTATTTGCTGGAGCAGGGGGGATACGTCGACGACCGGAATTTGCTGTATTGTCCGTCGCAGCCGTGGGCGTTGCCGAACGAGACGGAGGATCCGTACGCGGGGGGGAACGCCTGGCAGTGGCGGACGTATGGGATGAACCAGTTCGACTCGAACGCGCATGAGGAGCGGGTGCGGGTGTTCGGGGTGAACGCGTCGGTTTTGGCGGTGAATTATAATGGGATTGAGGATCCGACGCGGTATTTGTTGTTCGCGGACAGTTTGGAGAAGACGCGGGGGGTGCAGCGTTTCCGGATTCGGGGGACGAACGGTTCGGCGATAGCGGATGCGGACGGAGGGTTGCATTTGCGGCACGGGAACCGGGTCAACGCGGCGTTTTTGGACGGGCATGTGGAATCGGCGGACGCGACGCGGCTGGGGCTGCTCGGGATGACGAGCGGATTCGATTTAAACGGTTCCGCGGTGACGTTTCCGAAACCGTGAGCCGTGAGTTTTTTAACCACTAATGAACACTAATCCACACGAATAGGGAGTGTTCGAACCCGGTTCCGGCGTTTCTTTTATTTTTCAAATTTTCTCTCTGACTCACTTCAACCCTGACTTCCCATGATGCGACTCTCTTTCTCGAAATTATCCTGTCGGGCGCTGGTTGCCGGCGCGGTTTCCGCGTTGCTTTCCGTTTTGCCGGCGGCGGCGGATTTTCAACTTCTCGACGATTTTCAATCGTCTGCGACGGGAGACGTGCGCGACGATTCGGCTTCGCTGTGGACGGCGCACAGCACGAGTTTGTTTTCGGTTTTGGAGGAGGGGGAGAACCGGTTTTTGGGTTATGCCTACGATAACGGGCATCGGGCGGGAACGCGAGCCTTGCCGGGCGAGTGGCAGATCCAGGCGGGGGAGGCGGCGACGGTTTTTCTGCAATTTCGGTCGGGGGTTTTGACGCCGGGGTCGGATCAGGCGGCGCATTTCGGGCTGACTCACGCGGTGGATACTTCGGCGAATTTGCCGGAGGCGGGATTCCGGGTGGAGGTGCGGTTGCGTCCGGCGGAGACGGCGGAGCGGGTGGCGCTGGAGGTGCGGGACGGGGCGGAGTGGAGGCGTTTGGCGACGGTGGCGCAAGGGATCTGGCACAATTTGTGGCTGGTGGTGGACCGGACGAGCGGGGACCGGTTTCGGGTTTATTTGAATGGCGGGAGCGAGGCGGCGACGAGCGCGGATCTGCTCGGATATGACGATGGTGGGACGCGGGTGACGGAGTTTGCGTTTCGCGACAACGGGGCGGCGGGGGATTTGTTGGACGGATTTACGGCGCATGGATTCGCGGCGGGGAACCGGACGATGCATCTCGACAATCTTTGGATGGACAAGGGCGGGGAGAATCTCGGTTTTGTTGGGAGCGATTTCAATGGCTGGCAATTCGCGTTCGCTCCGATGAGTGCGCCGGTGAACTTGAGTTTTGGCGCGGGCGGGGAAACGGGGGAGAATTTGCTGCGGAATCGGGCGGGGGATTTTACGGCACAGGGTGACGCGGTCCGGTTGACGGGGACGGGGGCGTCGCCGGAATCGAGCACGGCGCTGGTCGCGGTGGAGGATTATGCGGCTTGGCAGGATTTCACGGTGGAGGCGGAGGTGACGCTGCGGCAGTTCTGGGCAAACGGGGAATTCGGGGCGGGTTTGGCGGTTCTTGGCGGGCCGCACACGCCGGTGGACGCGCCTTTCAATGCGAGTGGCGACGCGGGATTTTACGGGCTGGTTTGGTATCCGGCGTTGGATCTGGAGACGTCGGTTTTGCGGATTCGGGAGGGTTTTGGCGGAGACATTTTGGCGGAGGTTCCGTGGACCGGGCGGCATCCGAGTCAGGCGAATGGCGGGGAAGTCGGGCAGCGTTATCAGCTTCGCGCGGATGGAGTTTACGACGAGAGCGGGATTCTGCATCTGACTTTCCAGATGACGGACGTGGACAATGTGGTCCAGAGCGTTTCGGCGGAAATCGTCGGGGCGCATAGCGGCAATCTGTTTGGCGTGGGCGGACGGTTGATGGAGGATTCCTTCGGGGATCATCCGCAATTCGATTATCATTCGCTGTCGATCGCTCTGGGAGAGGCGCCGAGCGGACCGGCGGATCCGATCGTGACGAGGCCGTTTTCGATGGCATTCGGGTCGGGAAGCGGACGGGACGCGGGGGATAATTTGCGGCAAAATCATCCGGACGACTGGGCGTTGGAGGAGAGCGCTTTGCGGTTGAGCGGGAGCGGCGGGGATTATCACGCTTCGGTGAGTTCGTCGCTGGTTTTCAATTACGAGGAGGGAGAGGCGTTCAGTTTGCGGTTGCGGGCGAGTCCGCAGAATTTGGCGGCCGGTCCTGATGACAACCGGGTGGGGCTGGTGTTTTTGGGGGATGCGGACGCGTCGGTTTTCGATCCGGAGGATGATGCGACGTATTATAGTTTTCAGCTGATTCCGAACGCGGCGGCCGGGGCGAGTATCGCGGTTCGCGAGGGGATGAACGGGCCGGTTTTGGCGCAGACGTTTTTCGGGGATCTTTCGAAGCCTCCGGCGACGGCGGCGGGAACGGTTTACGATTTCGTTTTCGACGGGCTTTTCATGCGGGACGGCCGGTTTGTTTTCGTGGGAAGCGTGACGGATGGGAGCGGCGGCTTTGCGCGGGTGTTGGGAGAAATCGACGAGCCGGTGGCGGGGAAGCGGTTTGGTTTCGGTGCTTGGCATCGGGCGGCGGGCGATCCGGTTTGGGATTTCGCGGAATTCGCGATGGGGGATCCGAGCGATCAGTTGCGGGTGGACGCGGCGTACAGCGACAATGATCAGGTGACGGGGAAAGCGGTGCAAAGCAGCGTGCTCGGTTACTCGATCGACAGCGGGTCCGGTTATGTCGGGAGCGAAGGTGGGGCGTCGAGCCGGAGGCATCATAATCCGGTTATCGGATTCGTGCTGCCGGATGTGCCGCGGGAGAAGCTGGTGCGGTTCGAGTTGGCGATTCACCGGGCGGACGGGCGGGAGAATCACGATGTGGATCTGTATGGATTGTTGCCGGCGAATCCGGCGGCGGTTGGCGCGGATCTTTGGTGGGAAGGGCCGGAGCTGGACGCGCGGACGGATTTGGTGGGGGCCGTGTGGGAGGCGTTTATTCCGGAGAATTCTTTGGATGACGGCGTGTATACGCAGGATGTGACGAATTTTCTGCTCGGGTTTTACGATGAAAACGGGCGGACGCAGGAGAAGGTGTTTTTCCGGTTGAGTCCGGGAGTTTCGGTGGCGGTGGGCGATTTGGCGCGGACGGATATTGTGTCGGCTAAAGGTTTGGAGACGTCGCCGCGACTGAGTTTTTACGCGTATCCGCCGTTGGCGCCGGATCCGTTTGTGGAGGCGATTTTCGATTTCGCGTTTGGAGAGGGAGAAGGGCGCGGGGGATTGGAGAGTTTCGCGCTGAGCGTGCCGGACGAGTGGGAGTTGACGGAGGAATCGGCGCGGTTGAGCACCGACAGCGCGAATCTGCACAATTCGATCAGCACGACTCGGATTATCGATCTTGGGGCGGGAACTTCGTTTGGGATGCGGACGCGGATGACTTTGGGAGCGCTGGGAAGCGATCCGGAGGCGCGGGCCGGGCTGGTGTTGTTTGGCGACCGGGATAACGAGGTTTTCGACGCGACGAACGAGGAGAGTTATTTCACGTTTCAGTGGATTCCGGATGTGGCGACGGGCGGCAGCATTGCGTTGCGGCGCGGGATGAACGGGGCGGTTGTCGCGGAGGCGGAGACGCCGGCGGGATTCACGGCCTCTGCGGGAATGACTTACGATCTGGAGTTTCACGCGGTTTTCGACGACGCGGGGGATCTGGAGTTCGTCGGGATTTTGCGGGATGGAAACGGAGTGGAAGCGGAAGTGGCCGGGACAATCGCGGGGGCGGACGTGGGGGATCGCAACCGGTTCGGATTCGGGGCGCGTCATGGCGGCGGCTCGGTTTGGGATTTCCATGATTTCACGATGATCGACGGTTGGAAGGTGGAATACGCGGCGGTCGAGGCACCGTTTTCGCTGGAGTTCGGCGCGGACGGCGGGCGGGACGGTTGGGGAGGATTGTTGGTGGATCGTCCGCTTGATTGGGCTTTGCTGGGGGACGCGGCGCGGCTGGCGCCGAGTTCGAGCGGATCTTATTATTCGACGGGTGGGGCGGTGGAAGTTTCGAATTACGTGCCGGGGCAGGATTTCGTTTTGGAGGCGGAATTTACGCTGCGGAGCGCGAGCGGGGCGATCGAGTTCCAGCGGATTGGACTGGTGTTGCTCGGCGAGCGGCACGAGCCGTTTGCGAATCCGTTTTCGGCGGGAGATGAGGCGGGGTATTACGGGCCGTCGTGGTATCTTTCGAATTCGCTCCGGGTTCGGGTGGGGATGAACGGGACGGAGTTTGCGCGGGAGAATCCGGAGCCGCCGGTGCCGTTGGCGTTCGATGGCGTTTATCAAATGAAGGCGGAAGGGGTGCATCAGCCGAACGGCGATTTGGAGCTGACGTTTTCGCTGACGCACGGCGGGCAGACGCATAGCGTGACGGGGACGAGGACGGAGCCGTTTTCGGGGAATATGTTCGGTGTGGGAGTGCGGACGCGGGCGAACGAGCAGCCGGTTTACGACATTCACCGTTTGTCGCTGACGTTGGGCGAAGTTCCGGTGCCGGGCGGATTCGCGGCGTGGCGGTCGGCGAATTTCACGGCGGAGGAGTTGGCGAATCCGGCGATCAGCGGGGCGGCGGCGACTCCGGCGGGAGACGGGATTCCGAATCTGGTGAAATACGCGATGGATCTGGACGCGCTGACACCGGTCGCGAGCGGGGATTTGTTTGAGACGACGGTCGAGGGAGGGGAGTTGCGGTTGTCGTATTTCGAGCGGACGGATGTGAACGACGTCGTTTATGTGGTCGAGGTTTCGGAGGATTTGGCGGATTGGGAAACCGGGGCGGAATGGACGGAGGAAGCGAGTCGTGTTTCGGCCGGGGGGAATCTGGAGGATGTGACGGTGCGGGCTTTGTTGCCGGAGGGGGCGGCGCGCGGGTTTATGCGGTTGCGGGTGGAGCTTCGGTGATTGGGATTGACCACTGAGGCACTGAGGGCGCGGAGGCTTGGGCTCGGAATCTTAACAGAAGGTAGCGAAGGAAGCGAAGGGCTTTGGCTCTGGTTTTTAACCACAGATGGCACAGATGAGCACAGATCGGAAGCTTGGCGCGGGATTCTCCTGACAGGTTCCGGTGGGAGGTGAGTTTTGAGATTTGGAATGATTTGAGGGTGCCGGTGGATGCTCTTCGGCGGGGGGCCGGGGAGCATCCATTTGCCTTGAGAGGATTTGGGCGATGTTTACTTTCGAGGATGTGGCAGCTCGGGTGACGATGAAGGATGTGGCGGTGCGGGCGGGGGTGGACCGTTCGACTGTTTCCCTTTCGTTGCGAAACAGTCCGCGGATCGCGGATTCGACGAAGGAACGGGTGCTCGCGGCGGCGCGGGATTTGGGGTATCGGCCGCATCCTTATTTGACGACGTTGATGCATTCGCGGCGGCGGGGGAAGATCGGGAAATCGTCGGAGACGTTGGCGATCGTGATGTTTTCTTCGCCGGGAGATCATTGGAAGCAGTGGGAACCGGAGTTTCGGATGGCGATCGATGAGGCGCGGCGGCAGGCGCAGGCGCGCGGTTACTTTTTGGAGGAATTCGAGGCGCCGCTGGATAAAACGTCGCCGCAGCGGTTGGGGGATATTTTGTTCGCGCGGGGAATCAAAGGGGTGATTGTGGGGCCGATTCGTCAGCCGTCGCCGACGTTGGATTGGCAATGGGAGCGATTCGCGGTGGTGGCGTTGGGATCGAGTTTATATGAGGCGCGGGTGCATCGGGTTCGGCACGATTATTTTCAGGCGATGATTACGGCGATGGAGGAGTGTTACCGGCTCGGTTACCGGCGGATCGGGCTGGTGTTGAAGGAGGATGTGAACCGGAAGGTCGAGCAGCGTTGGCTCGGTTCGTATTTGTTGAAGCAGAAGGAGCTGGGGGTGGAGTATCCGCTTCGGCCGCTGGTTTTCGGGGAGTGGAGTCAGGAGGATTTTCGGAGGTGGATTGAGGAGAATCGGCCGGAGGTGATTGTGGGGACGGGGCCGTTGCAGGCGGCGATGGGGCGGGCGGGGTTTCGGATTCCGGAGGATGTGGGGTTGGTGAGTTTGAGCGCGGCGGAGGAGGGGGAGCGGTCGGGGATTTCGCAGGATTGGGGGACGCAGGGGAAGCGGGCGGTTTCGATGCTGGTGAGTTTGCTGGAGGAGAATTTGTTCGGGCTTCACGAGCATCCGTTGTTGTGGCTGGTGAATGGCAGTTGGAATCGGGGGAGAACGGTGGGGAGGAAGTTAGAAGTTAGAAGTTAGAAGGTAGAATTGTAGGACTGAAGCGTGGAAGGGAAGATTGTTACTTTGAAGGATATTGCGAGGGAGGCGGGGGTGCATCCGTCGACGGTTTCGCTTTGCTTGAATGATAGCGGCGCGGTGGCGGAGGCGACGCGGGAGCGGGTGCGGCGGATCGCGCGGGAGTTGCAGTATCATCCGCATCCGCATTTGAAGGCGTTGATGCGGAGTCGCCGGAGGAGGGAAATGGCACCGACTCCGTCGTCGCTGGGGTTTGTCCGGTTTGATTCGGAAGGCGACGGAATGGGGAAGGAGTTGGATGCGCCGATGCGGAGGTTGCGGGACGCGGCGGCGAGGAAGGCGGAGATGTTCGGGTTTCGTTTGGAGGAATTTGTGGTGCCGCTGGAATCGGTTTCGGGCGGAGAGGTGGAGGCGTTGTTTCGGTCGCGGGAGATTGCGGGGGCGATTTTGTCGCCGTTGCCGGAGATTCGCGAAAGGTTGGATTGGCCGTGGGAGGAATTGGCGGCGGTGGCGATCGGGACGAATTTGCGGGAGCCGGGGGTGCATCGGGTGCGGAGCAGTCATTTTCGGTCGCTGGCGGTGGCGATGAAGCAGTGTTTCGCGATGGGGTATCGGCGGGCGGGGTTGGCGTTGCGGATCGATCATCGGACGGATTTTCGTTGGCTCGCGTCGTATCTCGCGGTTGGCGAAGGGATGGATTCGCGGGATCGGGTGGAGCCGTTTTGCAGCGAGGATTGGCGGGCGGAGCCGTTTTTGGAGTGGGTGGCGCGGGAAAAGCCGGAGGTGATTTTGGCGTCGTCGGGGGAGGAGGTTTTGCGGTGGTTGACGAAGGCGGGATTCGCGGTGCCGGAGCGGATGGGGCTGGTGAGTTTGAGTTTGGGGTCGAAGCGGAGCCGGATCAGCGGGATTTATGAGAATTGGGAATTTCAGGGGGAGCGGGCGGTGATGGTGTTGGCGGATTTGCTGATCGATAATGAGTTCGGGTTGCAGAAATCGCCGGTGATTTCGGTGGTGGAGGGGAGTTGGAATCTGGGGAAAACGGTTCAGACGCGCCGCCAACAATCGGTGTGAAGGAATCGGCCTTGGGCGGTTTGGCGGGCGACGAGGCGGAAGCCGTTTTCGCGGAAAATGGGATCGGGATTTGCGAGAGATTTGGCGGGCAAGCGGGTGGCGACGCGGAAGAAGGCATACATGATTTTGAGGAGAATCCGGGCGCGGAGACGGAAAATGAAGGGAGCGGGGGGAATCTGGAAATCGCTGGCGAGCCAGAGGGAGTTCGGGGCGGCGGAGATAGCTAGGCGGGGGATGATAGTTTGCAGCTGGGATTCCGGGAAGCAGTCGAGGAAGAAATGAGTGACGAGGAGATCGAATTCGTTGCGGGGCGGATGCCAGTGGCGGATGTCGGTTTGGACGAATTCGACGCGGGATTCGGGGATTTCGGATCGGGCGAGGGCGCGGCGGGCGCGGGCGATCATTTTTCCGCTTTGCTCGACGCAGGTGACCTGCGCGGCGGGATTGTTTTGGAGGAACGGGATGAGGAAGCGGCCGTTGCCTTCGCCGAGGAGGAGAGCGGATTGGGCGTTTCGCGTTTGGTGGAGAAACGCGATGCGGCATCGTTGGAGGACGCGGCCGGCGAGGAGGAATTCCATCCAGCGGTAATGGTTGGCGAGGGGATCGAAACTCACGCGGATTTCGGTTTTGGCGGAAGAAGTTCGGCGCGGTGCCACCAGATCGCGGCGAGGAGCGCGCCTGTGGCGTAGGCGGCGATGTCGAGGGGATCGGCGGTTCCGCGGGAGAGCCAGCGGGGTCCGGCGATTTCGCAAAAGAGGGACCAAATCGCGAGATGGAGCAGGATTTCGCGGAGAGTTGGCGGATGATCGTGGGAGCGGAGGCCGAGTTTCCGGTGGAGGAGGAGCATCGGCGGAAGGGCGCAGGGGATGAGCAGGAAATCGTTGAACCAGGCGTGGAAGAATTCGGTGGAGGTATGCGGTTTGACGAGCCAGCGGTTGAGGGCGTAGAGGAGGCAGCTGACGGCGAAAAGACGGTCGGCCAGGTAGCGGAACGGTGGCACGATTCGCGACGGCGTTTTACAGGAGCGTGAGCAGGACGAACCCGGCGGAGAGGGCGAGAAGGATTTTGATGGAGAGGAGGAGAATGAACATATCGGAATTCAGAAGTTATAATTTAAAATGCAGAATTGAGATGGATGGAAGAAAGAAGAATGCGGACATGAATTAGGGGTTAGGGGAGGGGGAGGTGGAGGGTTTTGGGGAGGGTGGTTTCGATTAGGTGGCGGGTGGTGGAGAGGGTTTGGGTGTAGGCGGTCCAGAAGGAATCGAGGGTGGGGAAATCGCTCCAGCGGGCGAGGGCGAATTGTTCTTCGGGAGTTTCGGGGATGACGGAGATGGCGGTGTATTGGTTGCGGCGGAGATGGATTTCGATGCGGCGGAGGAATTGGAGGTTTTCGAGGAGGAGATCGATGTCGGCGGGGGGCATGAGTTGCAGGCGGCGGACTTCCCGGAGGAGTTTGCGGGTGTTGGGCTGGTGGAGCGTGGGGTGTTGGTGGCCGAAACGGAGTTGGAGAAGTTGGGCGAGGAATTCGAAGTCCATGAGGCCGCCGGAGCCGGTTTTGAAGGCGCGTTCGGGAGGTTGGACGGAATCGCGTTCGCGTTCGATGCGGAGGCGCATTTCCCAGAGGCTTTGGAGTTCTTCGGCGGGGGCGGGTTTTGCGTAAAGGAGTTCGTCGATGAAGGCGGTCCATTCGGCGGCGAGGGAACGGGAACCGGCGACGACGCGGGCGCGGGTGAGGAGTTGTTTTTCCCAGTTTTGGGCGTGTTTTTCGTGGTATTTGCGGATGCCGGCGAGGGTGATGACGAGGGGACCGTCTTTTCCGTAGGGGCGGAGGCGGAGATCGGCGGCGTAGATGGGGCCGTGGGCGGTGCGGTGGGAGAGGATTTTGAGGAGGGTTTGGACGGCGCGGGTGTCGTGTTGCGGGGCTTCGTCGGTGCCGAGGATGAGGAGATCGAGGTCGGAGCCGAAATTCATTTCGCCGCCGCCGTATTTTCCGAGGGCGACGATGAGGAGATGTCCGCGCGGATCGAGGCGGCGGAGGAGGAAGGTGAGAACGGCGTCGGCGAGGACGGTGAGGTTTTCCTCGGTTTCCTTTTGGTCGAGAAATCCGAGGAGTTCGCCGATGGCGATGCGGATTTGCTCGGCTTTGACGTAGAGCCAGAGCCAGTCTTCGAAATCTTCGGCGGGGGCGCTGAGCTGGAGTTCGCGGACGGTGTCGGCGGTGTTTTTGCGGCGGCGGAGGATTTCGGGGCGGAGAACTTCCTCGAAAATTTCTGGGTGGCGGACGAGGAGATCGCAGATGAATTCGCTGCGGTCGAAGAGAAGGGCGAGGACTTCGAAGAAGGCGGGATCGAGGGAGCAGGTGCTGAGAAATTGGCTGCGGGTGCCGTAGGCGTCGGCGAAGCGGGCGATGCGCTGGAGGGTGCGGAGCGGGTAGGCGAGTTGCGCCATGACCTTGTCGAACTGTTTTTTCAGGCCGATGAAAGTGGAAACCTGGTCGCGGGTGAGGGTGTAGTGGCGGCTGCCCTGGACGAAGTCGCGCATGGTTCCGTGCGGATCTTCGCCGTCGCCGAACCAGCGGCGGAGGGCGGCGGCGACGGGCGGGTGGATTTTGTTTTCGGCGAAGAAATCCCACCAGTTGGCGAGCGGTTCGTCGGCGGGAGTGTTTTCGAGGACTTCGGCGTAGCGGGCGCGGACGCCGGCGCGGATTTCGGCGAGTTTTTGGGAGAATTCGGCGGCGCTCGGAAGACCGAAGGATTCGGCGATGGCTTCGAGTTGGGCGCGGTCGGTCGGGAGGGCGTGGGTTTGTTGTTCCTCGCGCATCTGGAGACGGTGTTCGACGTCGCGGAGGAACCAGTAGGCGTGGCGGAGGAATTCGGCGTCGGCTTTTTCCATGAGCCGGTAGCGGACGAGCTGGGTGAGGCCCTCGTCGGTGGAGTGGGTTTGGAGAAACGGGAAACGGCCGGCGTGGAGGAGTTGCATCGTTTGGACGATGAACTCGATTTCGCGGATGCCGCCGAGGCCGCGTTTGACGTCGCGGTGGAGATTGGCGGCGCCGACGACCTCGCGTTCCGTGCGGAGCTTCATGAAAGCGATTTCGGAAAGGAGGGAGGCGGGCGGGTGGCGCGGGTAGCGGAAGGAGTGGAGGCTTTCGAGGAGTTCGCCGCCGAGTTCGAGGTTTCCGGCGATGGGGCGGGCTTTGATGAGAGCCATGCGCTCCCAGCTTTGTCCGGCGATGGCGTAGTAATTTTCGGTGCTGGCGAAGGAGCGGACGAGCGGGCTGCGGGAACCTTCGGGGCGGAGGCGGAGATCGGTGCGGAAGAGGAAACCGTGTTCGGTTTGTTCGCTGAGAAGATGGGTGAGGGTTTCGGCGACTTTGGTGAAGAAACGCTCGTTGGTGGTGCTGGTGGGTTCGTTGTTTTTCCGGCAATTGCCGTCGCCTTCGTAGAGATAGATGAGGTCGATGTCGGAGGAGAAATTCAGTTCCTGGCCGCCGAGTTTTCCGAGGGCGAGGACGCAGAAACGGGCGGGTTTTTCCAGCGCTTCATCCCAGGGATTTCCGTGGCGGGCGGACCATTGGTCGAAGGCGGCGCGGTAGCATTCGCGGATGCAGAACTCGGCGAGGCTGGAGAGTTCGAGAACGCTTTGCTGGACGGATTGGAGGCGGTTGATGTCGCGGTAGGCGATGCGGAGGCAGATTTTGCGGCGGAAGAAGCGGAGGGCGGCGATGGGGTCGGGCGCGAGATCGGGGGAGGCGGCGAGGAATTTTTTCCATTGGACGCGGAAAGATTCGGCGGGAATTTCGGCGTTGGGGAGCGGTTGGAGCAGCCAGGGGAGGAATTCGGGGTGGTTGAGGAGGACGGAGCGGTAGAGCGGAGAAAGGCGGGCGAAGCGGTCGAGGCGGGCGGCGGTTTCGGGGTCGAGCCGGAGGGAGGTTTCCGGCTGCGACTCGTGCAGGCGGGCGATCAGTTGCTCGTGGAATTCCGCCATGGAAGGGAAGGATCGCTCACCGGCTGAGCAGATCCTTGGCGCGATCGAGCACGTTTTTTTCTTCTTCGCTCAGGGAGCCGAAGCCTTCGGAGTTGATCTTGTCGAGGATGCGGTCGACCTCTTTTTTGAGGTTCTGGCGGTTGGTGATGTTGATGGTGAAGCGCTTGGGTTCGGTTTGGCGGTTCTTTTTCTTGAACCAGGCAGGAAGCTCGACGGAAGTTCCGCCGGTGGCGCGGCGGGGGGCGGGTTTGGCGTAGGCGAGGCGGAAGAAAAGGAAACCGGCGAGCATGCCGCCGAGGTGGGCGGAGTGGGCGGTGTGGGTGAGTCCGGTGCCGGGAAGTTCGGAGAAGAGGAAGCCGAAAAGGTCGAACGCGAGAAGGGCGAAGGCGATGTATTTCGGTTTCAGCGTTACCGGGATGACGAAGAAGAGAAGGAGGGTGATGTGGCGGTCGGGATAGAGGCAGGCGAAGAAAATCAGGATACCCATGGCGGCTCCGGAAGCGCCGATGACCATTCCGCCGTGGGTGAGGGCGGCGACGGCCAGCCAGAGGATTCCGCCGGCGAGGGCGGAGCCGAAATAGAGTTGGGAGAAGCGGCGGGGGCCGAGAACGGGGAGAATGATGCGGCCGATGAAGAAGATGACCAGCATGTTGCCGAGGATGTGGAGGAGGTTTCCGGGGTCGTGCAGAAACGCGTAGGTGATTAGCGTCCAGATCTTTCCGCTGCTGACGTTATCCGGCGTGAGAGCGACGAAGCGTCCGAAAAAGGTGGTGAGGAAGTAGTTTTGGTTAAACCAGAGCGCGAAGACATTTTGGAGGATGAAAACGGCGATCGTGCCGAGGATGATCCATTTCAGAATCGGCGTCTGGCGCGGCCGGTAGTCGTCTTGCATGTAGGGACGGTCGTAGATCATGCCAAAAATAAAAGAGATTACGGACTCGGATGATCCTTTGCAAGCCGGAGGGGGGATTGGGATTTGGAAGTTAAAAGTGCGAAGTTCAAATGGCGAAGTGAAGAAAGAGGGAAGCGAAGGAAAGGGAATTTTGGATTTTGGATTTTAGATTGGCTTGGGCTCGGGAAACTCACGTGGAGGGGGCCTCTCTTGAGGGGAATCGGGGCGGGCTTGCTTTGCGGGGGGATTGTCGCTTGTCTCGGGGGCGGCTTAATTTACCGGTTTTGTGACGAGCGGGATTCAATTTATTCAGGACTTGGCTGTGTTGACCCTGGCGGCGGGGGCGGCGGGGTGGCTTTTTCAGCGGGCGGGGTTGTCGGCAATTGTTGGGTATATCGCGGCGGGGATGCTGGTCGGACCGTTTAGCTTTTGGCCGCTGGTGGAGGAGTCGCAGAATATCGGGATTTTGTCTCAGTTGGGGCTGATTTTCCTGATGTTCAGCTTGGGAATGGGGTTGAGCATCCGGCGGATGCGGAGGATCGGGATCCCGGTGGCGGTGGCGACGGTGTTGGGAGCGCTGGTGGTTTTCAATGGGGCGAGGTTGACGGGTTTGGCGGTGGGGCTGACGGATATCGAGGCGTTGTTTCTGGCGGGGATGTTGTCGGCTTCGAGCACGGCGATCATTGGGAAAACGTTGCAGGAGTTGGGGTTTACGCATCACAAGAGCGGTCGGCTGGCGATGGGGGTGACGGTGCTGGAGGATTTGGTGGCGATCGTGGTGCTGACGATGTTGATCGCGTATGTGGGGTTGGGGGAAGGGGGCGGCGCGCCGGTTTTCAAGGCGGTGGGTGTGTTCGGGGCTTTTGCGATTTTTCTGGGGGTGACGGGGTTGTTGCTGGTGCCGCGGTTTTTGCGGTTGGTGAGCCGGTCGGCGGGCGGGGAATCGCAGACGTTGCTGGTGGCGTCGCTGTTGTTTTTGCTGGCGTTGCTGGCGAGCGAGGCGGGGTATTCGATGGCGTTGGGGGCGTTTTTTCTGGGGGCGATCGTGGCGGAAACACCGCAGAAGGGGCAGGTGGAGCGGGCGTTTGAGGGGTTGCGGTATTTGGGGGCGGCGGTGTTTTTCGTGACGATCGGGATGATGACGGATCCGCGGTTGCTGTGGGAGTCGTGGGAGGTGGTTTTGTTTGTTTCGGTGGTGGCGATCGTGGGGCGGTTTTTGGCTTGTTCG
>CAZJCL010000028.1:15306-16460 GCA_964544025.1 uncultured Opitutales bacterium
CCGCGGGCGTTTCGGACGACGCTGGCTTTTTATCATGGGTGGCTGGCGCGGCTGGAGAAGATGGGTCACCGGAGCATTTTTTGGCGGTTGAGCCGGAAGCGGTTTATCCAGATCGGGGTGGGGATGCTGTTTATCACTGGGCTGCTGGCGATCGCGGCTCCGGTTTACACGGTGCTGGTGGGGGCGGTGGGGGTGGATTGGCCGTTTCCGTATGGGACGCCGGTGTTGTTTTGGACGGCACTGGCGGCGGTGGTGTTGATTCCGCTGGTGGCGGTTTGGCGGAACATTTCGGCGCTGGCGATGCTTTACGCGAACATGACGAGCCGGGGGGCGGCGAAGCGGCGGCGGATTCCGTTTTTTATTGAGAACGGGCTGAAGGTGGCGGCGGGGCTGGCGCTGTTTATCTGGCTGTGGAGTTTTTTGCCGTTGGGGGTGACTGGGCCGTGGGTGTTGGGGGTGGTGGTGGCGCTGGCGGTTTTGTTTCTGTTCCTTTTCCGGAGGCGGATGGTGTATATCCACAGTCAACTGGAGGTGGAGTTGGAGGAGATGTTGGCGGCGGGGCAGCAGGAAAAGCGGGAAGGGATGTTGCCGCCGTGGCTGATCCGGCATCGGGAATGGGATTTGGATATCAAGGAATACGTGGTGCCGATCGGGGCGGCGTGCAGCGGGAAGCCGGTGGGGGAACTGCATTTGCGGAGCCGGTCGGGGTGTTCGGTGGTGGCGATCGAACGGCAGGGGTTTTTTATTGGGAATCCGGGGCCGGAGGTGCGGCTTTATCCGAACGACCGTTTGTTGTTGCTGGGGAGCCGGCAGGCGATCGTGGAGGCGAGGAAGATTTTGGGGGAGACGGGATCGGAGTCGGCGCCGGACGGATTGGAGGATATGCGGATGGAGCAGGTGGCGGTGCCGGGGAAATCGCCGCGGCTTTTCAAGACGCTGGCGGAGCTGGATATCGCGCGGAAAACGGGGGTGCAGGTGGCGGGGATGAAGCGGCGGGAGAAGGCGAAGCCGGAGTTGAATCCGGGCGGTCAGGAGCGTTTGAAGCCGGGGGATGAGTTGCTGGTTTTGGGGACGGCGGAGCAGTTGAAGGCGTTTGAGCGGTGGCTGGAGCCGGAGGAGAGTGTGGAAGTGGGAGCGGAGGAGGGGAAGGGGGA
>CAZJCL010000029.1:0-4419 GCA_964544025.1 uncultured Opitutales bacterium
TCGTCCGGCCACTTAAACTCCGTCCGCAACTCCTGCAACCTCGGCACCAGCCGCGACACGTTCCCGCAAAAATACCAAATCTGAAACCGGTAATTATCCTTCACCTTCTCCAACGGCGCCGGCGCCGGACCCCGAATCTCCAACTCCCCCCCAAGCCGCTCCTCCACCAACTTCACCCACTGCTCCGCGAAAAACAAAATCTTCTCCGGATTCTTCCCGTGCAAAATATGGTGAATCAAATGCCGGTAAGGCGGATAATTAAACTCCCGCCGCGTCTCCAATTCCTCCTCGCTGAAACCGTCGAAATCCCCCCGCCGCGCATACTGAATCGGCCCCGCGTGCGGCGTAAAAGTCTGCACAATCACATCCCCCGGCAAATCCCCGCGGCCCGCCCGCCCCGCCACCTGCACCAGCAATTGAAACGTCCGCTCGCTCGCCCGGAAATCCGGCACGTGCAACGATAAATCCGCGTCGACCAGCCCCACCAGCGTCACATTCGGAAAATCCAACCCCTTCGCGATCATCTGCGTCCCGATCAAAATATCGATCCGTCCCCGCCGGAAATCCCCCAGAATCTCCCGAAACCGGTTTTTCTTCGCCATCGCGTCCGTATCGATCCGCGCCACCGACGCCCTCGGCATCGCCTGCCGCAACGCCTCCTCCACCCGCTGCGTCCCGAATCCGCGCCATCGGATTTTCGGCGACTTGCACTGCGGACACCCCAACGGCGCCCCCCGCTCATGCCCGCACAAATGACACTTCAACGTCTCATCCGTCCGGTGATATGTCAGCGCGATACTGCAATGCTCACACCCGCAAACGTACCCGCATTCCGGACAAATCATGCTCGACGAATACCCGCGCCGGTTAATGAACAAAATCGTCTGCTCCTTCATCTCCAGCCGGATCCGCATCTTCTCCACCAGCATTCGCGAAAGCGGCAACGAGCCTTTCTTGCTCATCAACTCCACCCGCATATCGACCACATGGATCAACGGCAACTTCCGGTCGTCCACCCGCTTCAACAACCGCACCGACCGGTATTTCCCCCGCTGCACATTATAAAGCGTTTCCAACGACGGCGTCGCCGACCCCAACACGCAAACCGCCTCGTTCAACATCGCCCGGTAAACCGCCGCGTCCCGCCCATGATAACGCGGCGTCTCCTCCTGCTTATACGCCGGCTCATGCTCCTCATCCACCACGATCAACCGCAAATCCCGCACCGGCGCGAAAATCCCCGACCTCGCCCCCACCACCACCTTCGCCTCGCCCGACGCCACCGCCTGCCACGCGTCCATCCGCTCCCCCTCCGAAAGCTGACTGTGCCAAACCACCGTTTTCGCCCCCGATTCCGCCTCCAATCTCCCCCGCAACCGCCCCACCGTCTGCGGCGTCAACGCCACCTCCGGCACCAGAAAAATAACGCTCCCCCCTTCCGCCAGCGCCTTCTGCAACAACGCGATATAAACCTCCGTCTTCCCCGACCCCGTCACTCCATGCAGCAAACTCACCCCAAATTTCCGCCCGTCCATCATCCCGGCGATCTCGTCCACCGCCGCCTGCTGCTCCGGATTCAACGAAAACTTCCGCCCCTCAACCGCCTCCGCCTCCGCCAAATCGTCCTGATACGCCTCCCGCTCCACCCGATGCGCCTGCTCCACCAAAAGCCCTTTTTCAACCAGCGCCTTCGACGTCGCCGCCGTCGTCTTCAACCGCTCCAGCAAAACGCTCTTCTTCTGCGGCCGAAACTGCTCCGCCACCACTTTGTAAAGCGCGGCCTGACGCGGAGCCCGCCGCTCCAATTCCGCCAACTCCTCCGCCGACGCCTTCCGTCCGGCCACCAAAAACGCCTCCGTCTTCAGCTTCATCCCCCGCCGCACCGGCGCCGGAATCATCCGTTCCAAAATCCCCTCCAGCGGCGCCGCGTAATACCGCTGCATCCACCGCGCCATCGCGATCAAATCCTCCGGCAACACCGGCAGCTCGTTCACCAATTGCGTCACCGGTTTCAGTTTCGCCACCGGAAAATCGATCTTCCCGCCCACCCGCGAAACCACCGCCAGCGTCGGCTTATTCCGCAGCGGAACCCGCACCAGACACCCCACACTCACCTTCCCCGCCAAATGCGCCGGCAGCCGATACGACAACTCCCTGTCGAACCCCGAAATCGGAAAAACACTAACAACGCCACGATCCATCAACAATCACCCTGCAAACATTCCGTGTATTCCGTGTCTTCCGTGGTTAAAAATCCGATTCCCCTCATTCCCCAAAATTCGTGTTCATTCGTGTCCATTCGTGGTTAAACCCGCCTCATCCTCCCCTTCGCTTCCTTCGCTACCTTCTGTTAAACCACCAGAGCCAAAAGCCAGAGCCAAAGCCAAAACCGCCCAAAGATCCGTGTCCATTCGCATCCATTCGTGGTTACCCCTCCCCACCTTCGTCCCATCTTCAAACCGCCCCCACAACGGAGATTGACACAACCACCCGGAAAAAAATGATCGAAGAGGTGACGATTGAAGATTGCAGAGAAAGGTTCAAGGCTTTCCTCAGTAACTGCGGACTCCGGATCACCAACCAACGCCTGGCCATTTTCGACGCCTCGCTTGAGTTTGACGATCACTTCACCGCCGAGGAATTGCTCGACCGCGCCCGCTCGATCGACCCCTCCGTCTCCCGCGCCACCGTCTACCGCTCCCTCCCGATCATGACCGAAAGCGGACTCCTCCGCGAAGTCGATGTCGGCAAAGATTTTAAGTATTACCGGTTCGAAAAGGAAAACGCCAACCAGCAAGCCCAGGTCTTCTGCATCGATTGCGAAAAAATCTTCGAAATTGATGCGCCCTTCATGGAATGGTATGGTAACACCGTTTCATCCAAATTCGGATTGGTCCCGGTTTCGCAGCGAATCCAAATCACCGCGAAATGCCTCAAGTTCCGTGACGAGGGGGCTTGTCCGAACCGCTTGTAAAATGTCCAGAAAGCATGATTTCGAGATCGGCTTCTTCGAATCCGTTCTCAAAAGAAACCCGAAATACACCGAAGTGATCGAAATCCTCGGGGAACTCTACACCCGTACCGGACGCATCGAAGACGGCCTCCGGATGGACCGCCGCCTCGTGCGCCTCCTCCCGGAAAACCCGAACGCCCACTACAATCTCGCCTGCAGCCTGGCTCTCAAAAATCGCCGTTCCGAAGCCATCGAAACACTGCAAAAAGCCGTCTCCCTCGGCTACGACGACATCGATTGGCTGATGCAGGATCCGGATCTCGAAACGCTCAAAAAACATCCGGAATTTCAAAAACTTCTCTCCGGGATCAATCCCCACAATTGATCCAAATCATGGACTTCGCCGCTTGATCGCGCTACTTTCCCGCGTTCAATCCGGAATCCGTTTCCTTTTTCTCAACAACTCGTTTTTCGCAACATGGCACAGGTTCTCGACTACCAACCTCTCGTATTTCCGCCAAGCAACGCCTCGGAACAAGCTCCGCTGACGCCGATCCAACAGGAAATCCTCGCCCTCAAAAAGGAGCGAAACGCGATCATCCTCGCCCATAATTACCAGGTCGAGCCGATCCAGCGCATCGCCGATTACGTCGGCGATTCCCTCGGCCTCGCCTACAAAGCCGCCGAAACCGACGCTGACGTCATCCTCTTCTGCGGCGTTCACTTCATGGCCGAAACCGCGAAAATCATCAACCCCGACAAAAAGGTGATTCTCCCCGATCTCGAAGCCGGTTGCTCCCTCGCCGATTCCTGCCCGCCCGAACGACTCGCCGCCTACAAAAAAGAAAATCCCGGCATTTACGTCGTCGCCTACATCAACTGCTCCGCCGGCGTCAAAGCCCTCACCGACGTCATCGTCACCAGCGGAAACGCCGTCAAAATCGTCGAGAAGATCCCGCAAGACCGCGAAATCCTCTTCGTCCCCGACCAAAACCTCGGCCAATGGGTCGCCGAAAAAACCGGACGCCAAATGCGGCTCTGGCCGGGCAGCTGCTACGTCCACATCCTGTTCACCGTTCGCTCCCTCGAACGCCTCCGCGCCCAATTCCCCGGCGCCCCCATCGTCGCCCACCCGGAATGCACCGAAGTCGTCCGCGACATGGCCGACGAAGTTTGCTCCACCGAAAAAATGGTCGCCTTCGCGCAAAACAGTCCGTCCGACACCATCATCGTCGTCACCGAAACCGGCATGCTCAACCGCCTCCGCCGCGAGGTCCCCGGCAAAACCTTCGTCGCCGGCCCTACCGACACCTGCGCCTGCAACGAATGCCGCTTCATGAAAATGAACACCATCGAAAAAGTCCGCGACGCCCTCCGCGATCTCACTCCGGAGATCACAATGCCCGAAGAACTCCGCCAAGCCGCCTACGTCCCCCTCAAACGCATGCTAGACTGGAGCCGTTAAA
>CAZJCL010000029.1:4519-8542 GCA_964544025.1 uncultured Opitutales bacterium
CGCCCCAAGCCTCATTGGTTTTACCTTGATGCAAAACGGCAGGCTGCTTAGCTGGCTAGTTAAACAACACGCTCTATGAGTAAATTTTTCCGCACCTTCCTTCTCCTCGGCATCCTCGCCGCCGCCAACACCGCCACGGCGGCCACCGTCCACCTCCGCCCGAACCCGAACTCCCCCGTTCTCGGCGAGATGAGCGAAGAGGATCTCCAATTCGCCGCCCCCGCCCAAGCCAATCTCTCCGCCCAACAAAAAGAAGCCGGCTGGCAAGCGATCTCCCACCTCGACGACTTCCGCGGATTCGTCCGCCGCACCGATCTCACCAAAGATCTCCTCGTCTCCCCCGGCGCGCCCGTATATTTCACCGCCAATTCCGGCAACGACAACATCCTCACCCACGCCGCCGCCAACGACACCTTCGAAGTCGAAGCGCTCGCCGAAAACTGGGTCGAAGTCTCCTTCCGCAAACCCGTCACCGGTTTCGTCCGCCCCAACGCCCCCTCCACCGCGAATCCCGCCCCCGCCGCGCCAGCACCCGCCATCGCCGATTCCAATTCGCAAATCGCTCCCCTCGACGAACCCGAAATGCCCGTCTTCGAAGACATCGAACCCGCCCTGCAAACAACCGCCTCCCGCGCCCAAACCGTTTCCGACCGCAACGCCATCCCCCGCGACGGCACCATGCGCCTCTACGAAGGCCGCCTCCGCGAAAGCCGCTCCTTCCTTTTCAACAAACCGCCCTACCCGTTCCAAATCGTCGATTCCTCCGGAAACCGCATCGCCTACGTCGACCTCGAAAAACTCCTCATCACGACCCCGCTCGACCGCTTCATCGACCGCCTTTTCCTCGTCTACGGACAAGCCGAACCGATCGAAGGCCGCCGCGATTTCGTGATCCGCGTCGAGCACCTCCGCCTGAAATAATCCGCTCCGCAAAGCCATGGCCGAAATCATCGACGGAAATAAAATCGCCGCGCAAATCATCGACGAACTCACCGAGGAAGTTCGTCACTTCGACCAAAAACCGTGCGTCGCCTTCATCCGCGTCGGCGAAGACCCGGCCTCGGTTTCCTACGTAAATAAAAAACAGAAAACCGCCGCCAAAATCGGCATCGACAGCCGCCTCTCGGTTTTCCCCTCCACCATTTCGCAGGAAGAACTCTTCGCCTTCATCGACCGCCAAAACGCCGATTCCGCCGTCCACGGCATCCTCATCCAATCCCCCCTCCCGCCGCACATCGACGAAATCGCCGCCTTCCGCCGCGTCCTCCCCGAAAAAGACGTCGACGGCTTCCACACCGTCAACCTCGGGAAGCTCTGCCAGGAAGACGACACCGGCTTCACCGCCTGCACCCCGCAAGGCGTCATGGAGCTCCTCTCCCGCAGCGGAATCTCCCTCAACGGCAAACACGTCGTCGTCATCGGACGCAGCCTCATTGTCGGAAAACCGTTCGCCCTTCTCGCGGTCCAAAAAGGCGAAAACGCCAACGCCACCGTCACCATCTGCCACTCCCGCACCCGCGATCTTCCGGCCATGGTCCGCCAAGCCGATGTCGTCGTCGCCGCCATCGGCAAACCCGAATTCGTCACCGCCGACATGGTAAAACCCGGCGCGGTCGTCATCGACGTCGGCATCAACCGCGTCGCCGATTCCACCCGCAAAACCGGCTACCGCCTCACCGGCGACGTCCATTTCCCCACCGTTTCCGAAATCGCCAGCCACATCACCCCCGTTCCCGGCGGCGTCGGCCCCATGACCGTGGCGATCTTGATGAAAAACACCGTCAAAGCCTTCCGCCAACAGCGCGCATAAGCTGTGAACTCCTCCCCGCCCAAACCGAAGATCCTCGTGGTCGACGATCAACCGATCAACGTCCACCTCCTCAAGCGAATGCTCGAGCGGGAAAACATGGCGGTCAAAACCGCAAGCAGCGGCCAGGAATGCCTCGCCGAAGTAGCCCGCGAAATCCCCGACGTCATCCTCCTCGACGTCATGATGCCCGGCATGGACGGCATCGAAGTCTGCCGCCGCCTCAAACAATCCGAAGATTACAAAGCCATCCCCGTCATCTTCATCTCCGCCCGCTCCAGCAAGGAAGGCCGCGTCGAAGGCCTCGACAGCGGCGCCGTCGATTACATCACCAAGCCGATCGATCTCGACGAAACCCTCGCCCGCATCCGCACCCAACTCCGCTTCCTTGAAGTCAACCGCCAAAACATCGAACTCCAAAAACGCCTCGGCGAAGCCCGCCGCGCCGCCAGCATCGGTGCCATCACCCGCGGCATCGCCCACAACCTCAACAATCTCCTCGGCGTCACCGTCGGCTACGTGGACCTCATAAAAACCTTCCACGACCAGCCCGAAATGGTGAAGAAAAACGCCGCGGCGCTCGACCGCGCCGTCATGCGCATCGTGGACCTGATCAAACAAGTCAGCTACGTCGCCGTCGAATCCCAGCTCGCCACCTCCAGCATCGATCTCCGCCTCCTGCTCGAAAACGCCGTCGCCCGCTACCGCCAAGACCACCAAATCGAAGCCCCCATCCAAATCGACGCCCCCGAAACCACCGTCCGCACCAACCCGGAAGTCATGGAAGACGCCATTTCCCGCGCCCTCATCAACGCCTGGGAAAGCTACGGCGACCGCCCCGCTTCCGAGCGAAAAATCATCCTCACCGGCCGCGTCGACGAAACAAACGGCCAACGCCAACTCATCGTCACCATCGACGATTTCGGCGGCGGAATCGACCCCGCGATCCGCGACACCATTTTCGAACCCTTCACCAGTTCCAAACGCACCGTCGGCACCGGCATGGGCCTAACCGTCGCCCGCCACTGCCTCCGGAACCTCTCCGGCCAAATGACCGTCGAAGAACGCCCCACCGGCGGCGTCCGCACCACCCTCCGCCACGAAACCTAATCCCCCAGCACACTCCCCCGTAGCACCTCTTCCGTAGCATCGATTCTTAATCGATGACCAGCGCCCAACCCCGCGCCAAATCCTTCATTCCCCCCCTCTCAACTTCCCTTCCTCCCGTAGCATCGATTCTTAATCGATGATCCCCACCAAACGTAACCCCAAATCCTTCCTCATTCTCCCTTCTTACTTCGACATTCTTACTTTCCCAATCCTTCTACATTCTAACTTCTAACTTCTACATTTAACAACTGCGGCGCCCGCTCCGACCGATTCGCCCACCGCGAATGAATCGCCCCAAACGGATCCGCCAACCGCTCCGCCCACGCCAAAACCGCCTCCGCCTCCCGTTTTCCCTCCGCATGCCCCGGATATAAAACCACCGACATCAACCCACCCGGTGCCAAAACCCCAAGAGCTCCCTCCAGCGCCGCCAAGGTCGATTCCACCCGCGTCGTCACCGTCTTGTCCCCACCCGGCAAGTACCCGAGATTGAACATAATCGCCTTCGCCCTCCGCCCCGGAAACTCCGCCTCCATTCGCTCCCGCAACCCCGCGTGCGACTCCCGAAACAACCGGCACCGCTCCGCCACCCCCGCCGCCTCCAATCTCCCCCGCGCGATCCGAATCGCCTCCTCCTGCAAATCGAACCCCACAACCGTCCCCGTCGCCCCCACACACTCCGCCAAAAACAACGTATCCACCCCATTCCCCACCGTCCCATCCACCGCCAAATCCCCCTCCTCCAAAACCCGCGCCACCCCAACCCACGCCCACTCCGTCACCAACATCCCCACCCCCTCAGTTCTCTCAATCCAAATATCCGCATCATCCCGCATCCTCCGTAATCAAAAAAACCCAAAACCCAAGCCTTAGCTTCCTTCACTATCTTCTGTTCAATCAGCAAAGCCAAAGCCCAGCCTTCACCCTCATTCGTGTTCATTCTTACTCCAACCCAAGCCTCAAGCTTCCAGCCCAGTTTCCGTGTATTCCGTGTCATCCGTGGTTAAAAAAATCCGCCCCCAATCCTCCACCCTCGCGCCATTCCAATTCCATTCGTGTCCATTAGTGTTCATTAGTGGTTAAAACCGAGCCTAAGTATTCCAGCC
>CAZJCL010000029.1:8642-11468 GCA_964544025.1 uncultured Opitutales bacterium
CCCTTCGACCCCAACCCATTGAAAATCCCCACCCTCTCCAACGACGGATGCAATCCCACCACCGGATACGTATCCCGCACGATCGGCCGAATCCCCGCCAAATGCTCCTCCACCACCGGCTCCCACGGCACCAGTTTCCGGACTCCCGCCAAAATCTCCTCCCGCCCCGCCTCCGTCGGCCTCGTCGTCAAATCCTGCCACTCATACGTCGCCCCCGCCCGAAACCGTCCCGCCGAAACCGGCAAAAGCCACTTCCCCCGATTCAAAACCACATCCACCGGCAACTCCGGCCCCCGCACGGTCAAAATCTCCCCCTTCGCGTGCCGAAACGGAATCCACGAAAACAACGGATTCGCCGACGCCCCGTGCCCCTCGCAGAAAATCACCCGCCGCGCCCGCCTCCCCTTCCACTCCACCCCATCCGGCTCCACCCGCAAATCCTCCACCGCCAGCCTCTCCTCCGACAAACACCCCCGCTCCCGCAACTCCGCCCGAAACCGCCCCAAAAGCCCCGCCGTATCCAAATAAGCCGCCCCCTCCACCGCAAAGCCCCCCAACTGCGGCCGCAAATCCACCCCCAGCGACTCCGGCAAATCCCGCGCATACGGCGCCAATTCCCCCGTTTCCCGTTTCCTCCGCCAAAGCGCCTCCTCCTTCTCCGACTGAAAAAACCGCCACACCCGCCGGTCAAAATAAAACCGCTCCCCCAACTCCCGCTCCCAACTCCGGTAAAACGCCCGCGCCTTCGGCAAAAAAATTTCCGCCTCCCGCGTCTTCACCAGCTTCATCCCCGTCACCGGATTCACCAACCCCGCCGCCACCCGCGACGCCGATGAAAAATCCTCCCGGTCCACCACCAAAACCGTCCGCCCCCGCGCCAACAAAAAACGGGCCAGAACCGCTCCCGCCAGTCCCAGCCCGACAATCAAATAATCCCAATTCGCATTTAACTTCGACGGTGCCAAGCCCGCACCCAATCAAATCCCACCGCCCAAATCAATCCGAACCGCATCCGCTCTCCGCTCTCCGCCCTCCCAATCTGTCCCGTAGCGATGAAGCCCAAGCTTCATCGACCCGCAGCCCCCGCCCCGCCCAAAAAACTACCCCAACAAAGCCTATCTCCCCGCCTCCGAAGCATTCGTCGGACCCGCCGGATCCAGCCCCGTGTTGCTCGGCACCGGCGTCCGCACTTCCGGTGGAATCCCGCCTCGATGCTCCGGCGGAACTCCCCCGCGAACTTCCGGCGGCACCACTTCCTCCCGGTCCGCCGGCAATTCCCCCTCCCGCGCAATCTCCTGCCGTGCCTGCTGCGGCTGTCCAAACTCCGCCGCCACCGCCGCCGCCCGCTCCACCATCGCCACCGGAGGAAGCCGATTCGCCGTCTCCGCCACGACCCGCAACCCCGCCTCCGTCAAAACCGGCCCTGCTTCCGCCTCTTCCAAAGAAACCGTCAAATAAAGATGCCCATTCTCCACCGCCAGCGCCTCCGGCGAAACCGCATATCCCACCGTCGGCTCCTGCCCAAATTCCGCCTCCGGACGAACCATCAGATACGCCACCCGCCCCCTCTCCAAATCGACGACCACATCCTCAATCTGCCCCAACGCCTCGTTCCCCTCCAAGAAAACCGCCAAATCCAGCAAACTCCCCGTCGTCCGCGTCTCACCCGGATCAAATTCCGCCGGAAACAGCTCCGGCGTCAAAATCACCGGCTCCGGCTTGATCGGCTCCGGCTGCGGCTCCCCATAAAGCGGATGCCCCCCACGCTCCACCTCCAACTCCGGTCCCGGCGCCTCCTGCGTTTGCGCCGCCACCGGCAAAACCGCTCCCACAAAAACCGCTAAAAATCCTCCGGCAACTCTCCTCATAATCAAATTCCTCCAGTAACGCGTCTCTTCCCGCATCCGATTTCCTCCCCGCCTCCAAGCAAATAAAATGCCACCTCCCCCAACCGCCCTCCAGTCCGCTCCCCAACCCGCCATTACGGAGAACAGCCACCATTTCGCCCATCCCTAGCGGTGCACATTGCAACTTAATCAACTCCCTTCCGCACGTTCCGCTCCCACTTGCGGATTGCCTAAAGCCGCGCCCTTCCTAGCCTCCGAAACGCATTATGAAACTACCGACCACCGCTCTCGCCTTCTCCCTCTCCGTCGCGATCGCCGCCACCGGCCTTCACGCCCAATCCGCGAAATCCTCGCCAGCCGAACCCGAACCCCGCACCGGCAGAGCCTTCGAGCGCTTCGAACTGCTCAACGAACGCGTCCGCGAAAACGCCGGCGAAATCGACCTCCTCTTCGTCGGCGATTCCATCACCCAAGGCTGGGAACGCGCCGGCACCGAAATCTGGCAGGAGTTCTACGGCCAACGCAAAGCCCTCAACATCGGCATCGGCGGCGACTGGACCCAAAGCGTCCTCTGGCGACTCGAAAACGGAAACATCGACGGCCTCGCCCCCCGTGTCACCGTCCTCATGATCGGCACCAACAATTCCGGCCTCGACCGCCATTCCGCCAGTCAAATCCTCAACGGCATCCGCGCCAACGTCACCAGCCTCCAGGAAAAACTTCCCGAAACCAAAATCCTCCTTCTCGGAATCTTCCCCCGCGGAAAAGAGTTCAACGACCAACGCGGCAAAATCCTCCAAATCAACCAAGCCCTCCACCACCTCGCCGACAACACCCGCGTTTTCTACCGCGATATCGGCCACATCTTCCTCCAACCCGACGGCACCATCTCCGAAGACATCATGCCCGATGCCCTCCATCTCAGCCCCGCCGGTTACCGCCTCTGGGCCGAAGCCATCGAACCGCAAATCGCCGCGCT
>CAZJCL010000029.1:11568-16281 GCA_964544025.1 uncultured Opitutales bacterium
CCAATTCCGCCGTCAAATCCCGCCCCTCCGTCCGCCGCGTCCCCCGGTCCACCTCCTGCAGCGCCACCAAATCCGGCGCCGCCTCCCGGATCACCGCCGCGATCCGCTCCAAATCCACCTTATCATCCATCCCCCGCCCATGATGAATATTGTAACTCATCACCCGCAAAACCACCGGCTCCGATCTCTCCTCCTCCGCGAATCCCGCCCCCGCGGAAACAACAAAACCGGCAACCCCGAAAACCCCAACCCTCCGAAACCAAGAAAACATCGTTCGTAAAAGCATAATCCCGATTCCACCCCACCGCCGCCCAAAAGCCAAGCTTGTCCTCGCTCCCCCGCCGCCTACTCTCGTTCTCATGCAACACTGGCTCGTGAAACAGGAACCGGAAGCGTACTCGTGGGACGACTTCGTCCGCGACGGAAAAACCGACTGGACCGGCGTCCGGAATTACCAGGCGCGCAACAACCTCCAGAAAATGAAAACCGGCGACCTCGTTTTCTTCTACCACAGCGTCCAGTCGCGCACCGTCGTCGGCATCGCCAAAGTCACCCGCGAAGCCTTTCCCGATCCCACCGCCGACGACCCCCGCTGGATCGCCGTCGAACTCCAGCCGGTCCGCCCGCTAAAAAACCCCGTCTCGCTCGACGAGATCAAACAAACCCCCGCCCTCGCCGACGTCGCCCTCATCAAACAAAGCCGCCTCTCCGTCATGCCGCTCAAACCCGACGAATACGAAACAATCCTCCGCCTCGCCGAATAATTCCCCGCACCCGATCCCGCCAAAATGAACTTCACCCGCCTCCCGCAATTCCTCTCCCTCCTCGCCGCCCTCTTCCTCGGTTTCTCCGCCGTCCCGACCGCTTTCGCCGCTCCCGAAAATCCCCTCGCCGAATACGTCCGCCGCCCCGACGAAACTTTCTCGTTCACCAAAGAATCCGTCCGCCCGATCGGCCGCGACGCCCAAGCGCACATTCTCCGCCTCACCTCGCAAAAATGGCAAGGAATCGAATGGCAACACCGCCTCACCATCGCCATTCCCTCCGAAATCCGCCACTCCGACTCCGCCATCCTAATCGTCAGCGGCGGCTCCAACCAAAGCGAACGCTCCTTCGACCGCCTCGAATTCCAGCTCGCCGCCCGAATCGCCGAAACCCTCGGCGTCGCCGTCGCCATCCTCGAACAAGTCCCCAACCAGCCGCTCATGGGCGGCCTCAACGAAGACGAACTCATCGCCCACACCTTTTCCCAACGCCTCCAAACCGGCGACCCCGACTGGCCCCTCCTCTTCCCAATGGTAAAAAGCGCCACCCTCGCCATGGATGCCGTCACCGCATATCTCGCCGAACAAAACGGCAACGGCCCCTCCAAATTCATCCTCACCGGCGCCTCCAAACGCGGTTGGACCGCCTGGCTCGCCGCCGCCGTCGACGAACGCGTTTCCGCCATCGCCCCCATGGTTTTCGACATCCTCAATTTCCGCCCCCAACTCGCCCAGCAACGCGAGTATTTCCACGGCGGCTACAGCCCCGAAATCCGCGCCTACGAAGAACGCGATCTCTTCAGCCTCCTCGAATCCCCCGCCGGCGCCGCCCTCGCCGACACCATGGATCCCTTCTCCTACCGCGACCGCCTAACCATGCCGAAACTGATCCTCCTCGGCACCAACGACCCCTACTGGACCGTCGACGCCTCCAGCCTCTACCTCCACGACCTTCCCGGCGAAAACCACCTCTACTACGCCCCCAACACCGGCCACGGCCTCGGCGAAAACGCCGTCCCCACCCTCCTCGCCTTCCTCCACGCCACCCTTTCCGGCCGAACCCTTCCCGAACTGCAATGGCAGCGGCAAGGCAACCAACTCCAGGTAAAACACGACCGCCCCGCCACCGAAGCCCGTCTCTGGACCGCCACCTCCCCCACCCGAAACTTCCGCGAAGCCACCTGGACCAGCGAAACCATCCCCCACGATAAAAACAAAACCACCGCCCCCCTCGCCACCCCAAGCTCCGCCTACACCGCCCAATTTGTCGAAATCATCTTCCCGTCAAAAACCGCCCCCTTCGCCCTCTCCACCGAAATCCTCCTCACCCCTCCCAAATCCCCAAAGCCATAAACCCCACTCGAACTCCCCATCCCCCACAAATCCCGCGAAAGCCCTTGCATTGAGACTCATTCTCATTATTTAAACTCCGGAATGAAACTTCGGTTCAGTTTGGTCGCCATTCTCGCCGCTCTCTTGTTCGGGGCTTGCCAGCCCGCGGAAGAAAACATCGTTTTCGCGCTCAAGCCGGACAAGGATCCCGACCGGATGCTTCAGGAAAAGACCGCCCTTGAAGACTTCCTCACCGCGAAAGTCGGCAAACCGGTTTCCGTTATCATTCCCACCGCCGGCTCCGTCATCCTCGAAGGTTTCAGCAACGGCACCGTTGATCTCGGCTACGTGAGCGGCACCGAAATGGTTTACGCCAAGGAAGCCGACTCCGCCGAAATCCTCCTCGCCGGCGAAATCAACGGCAAACCTTCCTACCAAAGCTACTGGGTTTCCCTCAAAGAAAAACCGTACAACAGCGTCGCCGACCTGAAAGGAAAACCGATCGCCTTCTCCAGCCGCACCAGCACCTCCGGCTTCCTCGTCCCCTACTGGGATCTCCACCGGAAAAACCTGCTCACCCAAGGCCAAAATCCCGAAGCCTTCTTCGGCGAAGGAAATGTCTACTACGGAGTCGGTTACGTTTCCGCGATCGAACAAGTGCTCGCCGGTCAGGCCGAAGCCGCCGCCGTCAGTTATTACGTGCTCGACCAAGACCGCCACCTGACGCTCGAACAACGGGAAAAACTCAAGAAGGTCGCCGAACAAGGCCCCGTTCCCACCCATGTCATCGCCGTCCGAAAAGGCCTCGCTCCCGAGGATCGCGAACGCATCCAGGCCGCTCTCCTCGAATTCAACCGCGACGAAAACCAGGAACTCCGCGACAAACTCTTCACCTCAAAACTGATCGAGGTGGATCAGGAAAAACACCTTTCGAGCATTTCCGAAGCCATCGAACTGGCCCGTCAAATCGAGCCTTAACAACCGCCGGCCGTGGTCGCCATCAAAGAAGAATTCTCCGCCGCCCCCCGATCCGCGACACCGTCTCCCGCCGCGGAAACGCCCGCGCCCGCCTCCCCGCCCGCCGACGACGATTGCCATCTCAGCCTCCGCGGACTCGGTTTGAAACGCGGCGAACGCTGGCTGTTTCGCGATCTCGACCTCCGGATTCCGCGCGGGAAATTCGTCGCCATCGTCGGCCCCTCCGGCGTCGGCAAATCCAGCCTCCTTACCTGCCTCGCCGGAATGCTCGCCCCCACCGCCGGCGAAATCGAATACCGGTGCCTGCATAACTGCTGCCACCGTCCCACCGATTTCCAGAAAAAAATCGGTATCGTCTTCCAGAGCTTCATGCTCACCCCCAACAGCACCGTCCTGTCCAACGTGCTTTGCGGACGGCTCGGCCGCTATCCCTGGTGGAAAACGCTCTTCCGTTTCCCCGGCACCGACAAAAACGAAGCCGCGCACATCCTCCACGATCTCGGCCTCGGTCGCTGCATCCGCCGCTGGGTCGCCGAAATCTCCGGAGGCGAACAACAACGCACCGCCATCGCCCGCGCCCTTTTCCAGCAACCGGAACTCTTCCTCGCCGACGAACCCGTTTCCAACCTCGACGTCTACCTCACCGGCCGCGTGCTCGGAATGCTCCGCCAGGAAGCCTCGGTCAACAACCGCACCGTTCTCTGCGTGCTTCATAATCCGGATTTGGTCGAGCGTTTCGCCGACATGGTCCTCAGCCTCGACCCGGGAAACCCGGCCGGATGGCGAATCCGCGAAATCCGCAAATGACGCCGCCAGTCGCCGCCAAACCTGAAACCGGAACCGATTCCGGCACGCAACCGCCAGCCATGCCGCCGCTCCCGGAAATGAAGTGGTATGACCGGCTCAACGTGCTGAACGTCACGATGCTCCTCTTCCTCCTGACCGTCGTTTTCTCCAGTCCGGTCATGGAAGGCTCCGGCCGCGATCTCGATTATTGGGCCAACTTCGCCCGTTTCCTCGGCTCCTTTTATCCACCCGATTTTTCCGTCGCCCGCGATGCCCTCGCCGCGCTCGGAGAAACGATCCAAGTGGCGATCATGGCTACATTTTTCAGCATCATTCTCTCGTTTCCCCTCGCCGCCGCCGGCTCGCAAAACATCTCCCCCCGCTGGCTCGTCCTCACCTCCCGGATGATCATGAACATGATCCGAACCATCCCGAGCCTCATCTGGGCGCTGATGGCGGTCGTGGTCGTCGGTGCCAATCCCCTCGCCGGAGTCATCGCCCTCACCTTCTACAGCGTCGGCTACCTCGGAAAATTCTTCAGCGACACCTTCGAATCGGTCGACACCGACGTCGCCAAAGGACTGCGCGCCATCGGCGCCGATTCCGTCCAAGCCTTCCAACACGGCATGTGGCCGCACGCGAAACCCCTCGTCGTTTCCTATGCCCTCTGGATGCTCGAATACAACATCCGCTCCGCCGCGATCATCGGATACGTCGGCGCCGGCGGCGTCGGAATGCTCCTGCACTCCTACCAGGAATTCCACATGTGGAACAAGTTCTGCACCGTCCTCCTCCTGATCTTAATCCTCGTAACCATCCTCGATTTCCTCGGCGGCTGGGTCCGCCGCCAAGT
>CAZJCL010000030.1:0-3038 GCA_964544025.1 uncultured Opitutales bacterium
GGTATCGAGGAACAATCGCATCTACGTCGTTTTTTCGATGTTATATTTCCGCCTCAGTTTCTGGGAACGGAGATCGTCCTTGGCCGAAAGCCTCATGCGGCCAGCCCACCGTTTCGAAAAGGGCGTCTTCTTTGGGTCCCGAACCTCCACCCCCGTTTGTTCCGCCAGAAGATCCTCCACCATCTGAGAGAGACTACTTCCTCGTTGACGAGCTAACGACTTCGCTCGATGGGAGATGCCCGCATCGATCGTCAAAGTCAGTTTCGTTTTCATATACGTATACTCTACAGGCCGCCGTGTTTGGTCAAGTCGCCGCGTCCCTCTCTCCGATCTCCAAGCACGGACGCGTGGCGGTGAAGTCACTTTGATACAAAAAAAGCGACAACCGGTTCGGTTGCCGCTTTTGCGTATTCGGACGCGCCGCTTTACTCGGTCAAGCGGACGCCGATGCGGAGGAATCGCTTGGTTTCGCTGGCGGGAACGGTTGCCGCGAAGACGACTTCCTCACGATCTCCGGGGAGCGGTCCGACAACCGTTGCCACCGAGTCGAGGTCATCCCAGTTGGTCAGATCGCCGGATTCCTGAAGAACGTATTCGACGCCAGTCGCGGTGGTGGAGCGGGCGAAGGTAAGGGTAACGTGGAATTCGCCGTCGACATCAACAAATCCAAGCTTTGAGAGACTGCTTGGATTTGTCCAAGTCCGGGGATCTATGCCCATTGCATATTTCATGAGGTTCGAAACCTTATCGCCAAGGAGGCTATGGGAGGGCCCGGATTGACCGGCGGGGAGGTTGTGGGCACTGGCCCAGCCCGCGAAGGTGTTTGGCGGCGGCGGGGGAGGCGCGGTTTCATCGAGCGTCACTTTCAACCGGAGGAAGCGGCGGTCGCCTTCCTGGAAAGCGGCGTTTTCGACGAGGCGGATTTGGTTAAGGTTTTCGCCCGCGCTTCCGAGTAACTCGCGGGTGGAGGGTGCGTCGGTCCAATCAATAAGGTTGGTGGAAACCTCCAGCGAAAGTTGCGCGCCGTAAATCCCAGTGGCTTCGGTGAGATTGAGGGCGAGCGATTGTTGTCCGCCGTTTTCCACGATCTCGAGCGTCGGAAGGTTGTGGCGCTGCGAGGTGAGCGGATCGAGGCCGAGGGCGAATTTAACTAGGTTCGGAATGCCGTCGTTGGCGGGGCTGTCGGAGATGCCGCGTTGTCCGGCAGGAATGCCGGTTTGGATCGCCCATTGCGAGAAGAGGAGGCCGTCGACAACCGGAGCGTCTGCGGAGCGGAGGACGACACCGAGGTTGCCGACGGCGACGAATATATCGGGCGCGGAGGCTATACCCCAGAGATCGGTTCGGGTTGTGGAGTCTTGTTCGGTCCAATCGACACCGTTAGTCGAGGTGAGAATAATCCCGGCATTTCCCGCCGCGATGAACAAGTCGTTTCCAAAAGCAAGGCTGTTCAAGTCGACGGATGCACCCGACGTGCCTTCGGTCCAGTTTATGGTGTCGGGCGAGGAAACTATTGTTCCGTCCTCCCCGGCGGCGACGAACAGACCGGCTCCGTAGGCGACGCCGAGGAGGTCGTCGCTGACGCCCGAGGTGCGCTCGGTCCAGGTAATTCCGCCATCGGTCGATGTAAGAATCGTTCCGCTGCGGCCGACGGCTACGAATTGATTGTTTGCGAAAATGACGTCTTCAAGATAATCGGTGACGCCGGAGGTGGGCGTTTCCCAAGTTTCCGCGGTGGTGGAGCGTTTGATCGTCCCTTGGCGGCCGACCGCGATGAAGACATTTTCACCAGCTGCTGTCGGTTCCGCTTTGTATAGACCGTAAGCGACACCGGAGAAGTGGTGGCTGGTGCCGGACGTGGCTGAGGTCCAGTTTTCGCCGGTTTCGGAGATGCGGATCGTGCCGCTGTTCCCAACAACTACGTATTTGCCGTTTCCATACGTGGAGCTCCATAGGTAGTTGCTTGTGCTGGCGGAGCGCTGGGTCCAGGCGTTGCCATCTGGGGAGGTGTAGAGGCGACCTACTTCGCCGACTGCAATGAAAAGTCCGTTTTCGTAGGAGACGTCGAACAACCAGGAGGAATGTCCGCTGGAAACGACCGTCCATTGTTCGGCGTCTGTAGTGGTGGCGATGGCGCCGTTTTCACCGACGACGATGAGGGCACTTCCATGGATCGCGGCACCTCGCAAAACGGTGTTGACGCCAGAGGTGGTTTGAGTCCAGTCGACGCCGTCTGTGGATTGGACGGTGATGCCGAGTTCGCCGACAGCGACTAGTTTTTCTCCGATCGTGGTAATGTCGAAGAGATCGAGAACGGTCGCCTGCGCGGGAACGGTCCAGGCAACGGCGTTTGGTGAAGTAACGAGGGTGCCGTTCGGACCGACGGCGACCCAGAGGCCATCGGTCACTGGTTCGGAGGTGAATCGAACGCCTTCCAGGTTATTGGAGGTACCGCTGGGTTGGACGGTCCAAACGGTGCCGTCCGCCGATGTGATCAACGTGCCGAGCTCACCGACGGCGACATAGGTTTCGTTCGCGAAAGCGATACCGCTCAAATCGCGGGTCACGGTTGATGTTTTCTCGGTCCAGATCTGCCCGTCCGCAGAGGACAAAATAGCTCCATTTTCGCCGACGGCGACGAAGCCGGCGGTTCCGTAACTAACGGCCCAAAGATCGTCGTTGGTCGGAACGGTCTGGGTCGTCCAGGTGGTGCCATTGGCGGAGGTGATGATGGTTCCACTTTCTCCGACGGCCACGAATCGACTGTTTCCCCAAGCGATGGCGGTCAAGTTTTCAGTGGTGCCGGTTTCTTGACTGGTCCATGTCGTGGCGTCCTGCGAAGTGAGGGCTGTGCCCGCGTCGCCGACTGTGACGGCCAAGCCGTTGCCGACGGTTACCGCGTTGAGATGGTTGCCTTGGGGAAGGGGATTTCGCCATTCCCATTGGGTTCCGAGTTGGGCGGAGGCGGTGGCGAGGCCCGAGAGGAGGCAGATGAGAACGGCGAGGGCGGAAAACCAGGTTTTTTTCATGAATCGTTT
>CAZJCL010000030.1:3138-13783 GCA_964544025.1 uncultured Opitutales bacterium
CGAGGTCGGCGGGGATTGGCGCACAAGGAGGGTAGGGCGCTTGCGTGAGTGACAAATACAAGTTGCGCATTGTTGGGTGGATTGCGAGGATCGGCTGCAAAAAAGAAAGTCCCCCCAAGGATTCTTGATTTCAATCCGTCAAAACGAAATATGAACCAGTCTGTACCCTTCAATCCCGAGTGGAGCTTCCCGATGGCCGCGCGTTCTTGTATCCGATTTTTTAATGCGACTCGCATCGCCGCACTTTTGGTGTTCGTTTTCTTGATCCTGGAGGTGCCGGATGTTTCCGCGGATCCGGTGGTTCGGAGTTTCGAGATCAGGAGTGGCGACATGGTGGAGGATCCATCCAGGGGATGGCTCTGGTTGTCGGGGCGTTCGAATTCCGCGGCGCACGCCAACAGCGTGATCGCGCTGGATCCGCAGACGATGACGGTTCAACGTTCGTTTGCCGTCGGGCCGGATCCTGTGCTTCTAGCTTTGTCGGACAATTCGCGATACCTGTATGTCTCCCTCGAAGGAGCGCCGGGATACCAGAGAATCGATCTTGAGGCGGAACAGGTGAGCCCTCGTTACACGCTTGAAACGGGCACTTCCGGACCGAATTACGTCATGGATATGGCCGTGCCGCCGGGCGATCCGCTTGCTTTGGCTGTCGTGGTTCGTTCCGCGGGGAGTTTTCAACAGCTCGGGATTTTCGACGATGGCGTGGCGCGTCCCGACGCGGTTTCTTGGAGTCATGCTGTGAACCGGATCGCGTTTGCCGGTGATGGTTCAGCTCTTTTTGGACACAACGGAATCAGCAGCGGATTCGATTTTCGGAGGTTCGTGGTGGATCAGAACGGGGTGCGCCATCGAGATTCCATCGGGGGCCTCGTGGGTGGATTTGGCGTTTCTCTTCGACGGTCCGGAGATTGGATGTTTTCCGGAGACGGTGTTCTTTTTGATCCGGACAACTTGCGGATAATCGGTCACGTGCCGGAGGGCGGGACCGTGGACGACACGATCCTCGACCGGGATCTCGGCAAGTTTTTTCAGGTGGAGGGATTGGGCAACCGGAACATCAGGCTGACCACTTACGACGCCGCCACTTTCGTCCGCTTACGGAATTTGACGGTGTCCGGCTCGTGGCCGAGACCCATCGAAATGGCGCGTTGGGGAAACCGCGGCCTGGCTGTTCGGACGGCGGACAACATCATCGTCGTCGAGGATGATCTCGTGCGGGTTGCGGGAGCCGAGGCGGATCTGCGGACGGAGGTTATCATCGAACCGGTGCAGCGGATCGTGGATGAAACCTTTTTCTACGGGATTCGCCTCGCCAATGCCGGTCCGGATGTCGCGGAGCTGATTCATCTTTCTCACCGGGTTCCCGAGGGATTTCAGATAGTTTCAGCTACGGCTCCCGGAAAGGTGGTGCCGAAGGGCAGGGAATCTTTTGTTGAATGGGATTGGGCGGCTTTAAACGTCGGGGAGGTCCGGGAGGTGGTCGTTGAGGCCAAGGTCGCGACGAGCGGGCGTTTTCATATCGCGGCGGAAGCGTCGTCCGATACCCGGGATCGCCAGCCGGCGTCGATGGTTGGCGAAGGTTGGTTGCACGTAAATTCCGTCGCGCGCGATCATGCGGTTCTGGGGGAGCGTGCCTTGGTGGTGAAGGATATGGTGGTCGATGCCGGCAGTGGCTTGATCTATGCCAGCGTGGATCGCGAGGATCGTTTGTATCCGAGTCGGGTTGTTGCCATCGATCCGGCTACGGGGGATGTGGTGCGGAGTTATTTCGTCGGAGCGGATCCTGGGCCGCTGGCGATTTCTGCGGAAGAAGGCTTGCTGTACGTGGCTACGCAGAACGGATTTAACGTGAGCCGGATCGCGCTTCACTCGGGAGAGGTGGATCTGAATTTCGGTTTGGGTCTCTCGACACATGGGCATACGAATCAATTGCGGTTCGCGAAAGCTATGCGGGTGTTGCCCGGCGCTCCGAATTCGCTGGCGGTGGCGATGAGGACCGAAAACAGCTATGACCGGTTGGCGGTTTTCGATTCCGGGGTAGCACGGGCGGAGGAGAGCGCCTTCGGTTATGAAGTTACTTCCATAGCGTTCAACGATACCGGCGACAAAATCTATGGCTTCGATGGATCCAATAGCGCGTGGGATTTCCGGAAATTCGGGGTCGGCGCCTCCGGCATTACGCATGTTGCCTCCGAAAGAGGTCTTCTTTCGGGCTGGGCAAACGATCTCACCCATTTCGACGGTATGGTTTATTCGAGCGCCGGAACCGTGATCGATCCCGCCGCTATGGAGACCGCCGGGTTTTTCGGCGGTAGTTCCAGCGGACGGATGAGTCTCGCACTTCTTCCGGAACGCGATCGCGCCCTGTTCCTGCAATCGGGGGGAGAGATCGAAGCGTTTGCGATGAACAGCTTTACCGGGACGGCCAAGTGGGTGATTCCGGCGGTGACGGGTGCGCGGGGGCCGCTTCTTGTTCTAGAAGACAATCGGATGGTCTTTCTTCGAGAGGATTCGCTTCTGTTTATCGAGTCGACCATTGCGGATTTAAATCCGTCGCGTTTGACGGTGGAGGTGGAAAACCCGCCGGTGGATATGCGGGTGGGCATGGAATGGACCTACCGTGTGAAGGTAACCAATACCGGAACGGAGCCCGCGCACGGCCTTCGCATATCGCAACCCGCAGTCACCTCTCTTTCCAGAGCGGGCGTGGAGACTACGAAAGGAACGGTGAGCTTTTCCTCCAATGCGTTCACGGTGAATGTGGAGACAATCGAGCCGGGGGAAACGGTGGAGGTGGCGGTAACGATCAGACCGAATTCGGTGCGGTCCTACAAGCCGACTCTCACGATCTCGACGATCGAAACCGATGTGGATCCATCCGTGCGCGTGCGGGAGTTGTCGTTCGCCGCGCGAGCGACCGGTGTTTTGAAAGTCGAAATTCCCGAAGTGGCTTCGGAGGGCGACGGCAATCTCGGGGGGGCAGGCAAGGTCGAATTGGGAGAAGTGGAGACGTTCGATGTGGTGGTGTTGCTCACGTCGGCTCTTGAGTCGAAGGTGAAAACGCCGCCTTCGGTCACGATTCCGGCGGGCGCGCTTAGCGCGACGTTCGATCTGGAGATTTTGGACGACGATCTTCTGGATGGAACGCACTCGGTCACGATCACGGCGCGGGCCGCGGGTTTTACGTCCGATTCGGCTTCCATCAGGGTTCTTGATAACGAGAGCGCCGCGATAACGCTGGTTTTGCCTCAAACGGTTCGTCGCGGCGAAAGTGCCGTTGGAGAAATCACGATCGATGGGATTCCGAGTCGTCCGGTTTCGGTGACGCTCATCGCGGGGGAAAATGAGTGGCTTGACCTTCCGCAATCGGTCGTCATCCCGGCGGGAGCGGATCGGGCGCAATTCGAAATCCACGCGAGCGAAGTGATTCCGCCGCTTGAAGGGGCCGCGGTTACCGTTACCGCGAACGTGCCGGGCTGGGTACCAGGGGAGGCGACGGTGAGGGTGTTGCCGCCGGCGCCGGGCCAGCCATTCAATCCACTTCCCCGGACCTCCGGAGAATTTACCAGCAGTTCGCCGACGCTGACCTGGAACAACTCCACTTCCGTTCAGTTGGTCGTCAACGGCGATTTTTCGAGAGGCGATTTCCACGGGTGGAAACTGGAAACGAGCGAAAATGGAGGCTGGGCGATCAACGACGGAACCTTCGATCCTCCCGGTCCGGCGATCCCGCAACCGCCATTCAGTCCCGACTATGCCGCGATTTCCTACCAAACGGGAGGCGGCACGCGTGAATTATCTCAGGAGATCCTTCTCCCGTTCGGCACGGATAAAATTTCTTTGCGGTGGCGACATCGCATCCAGAATGCCGCCGGGCAATATGTTCCGGGCGAGCACGCGTTTCGGGTGGAAGTTTATGAGCGGGACGGGGCGTTTCGCGAAACGCTTTTCGAGACTTTTCCCCGGTTTCCGTCGGTGACAACGTGGCAACTTCGCGAGGTTGATCTGACCCGTTTTCAAGGGGAATGGATCCGGTTGGCGTTCATTCAGGAGGATACGCTTGGTTCGCTCAACGTCTCCCTCGACGATGTTTCCGTGACGGCTCAGTTTCCCCGAGCGGAGGCGATCGAGGGCGATGTTTACGATGTTTATCTCGGAAAATCTCCTTATTTGGGCGAGGCGGATTTCATTGGCACTGTCGACGTGCCCCGCTTGCCTCTGTCGGGTTTGGAGCGAGGTGCCACTTATTACTGGCAAGTTGTGGTTCGGCGGGGAAATGAAGCGGTGGCGACTCCCGTGTGGACATTCCGCACCGCGGCGGTCGAAGTTGCCATCATCGCGCCTGAGGGGCCGACGGCGGAAGAAACGCTGGACTTTGAAGTCGTTTTCACCGATCCCGTCCATCCGCCCTCGCTGGATTCGTTTATGATGTCCAACGTTGTCGCGGCATCGATTACCGGCGACGGTAATCGCTACACGATTACCGTGGTGCCGCGGTCTTACGGATATGTCAGCCTGATTCTTCCGGAGAATGCCGTGCAAACTTTGGAGGGTGAAGGAAACGCGGTTTCAGGAACTGCTTCGGTTCACTACATCGGTTCGGCGACTTTCGAGCGTTGGAGGCAATTTTACTTTACGCGCTCGGAGCAATTCAACGATCCCGAGGGAACGGGCCGCGATGGAGACGCCGGTGATGTGGGCATGCCGAATCTTTTGCGTTATGCGGTGGGAATGATGCGGGGAGAGGTGGATCTGGAGTTGTTGCCCAAGGCGGTTTTACTGCGGGAAAACGGGGAGGTGGTTCCGGGCCTGGTTTTCCATTGGCAGCCGGATTCGTTGGATGTCGATTACGTCATTGAGGTATCGGAAAACCTCGTGGACTGGAGAGAGGGTGGGGAATCGATCGAGGTGGTTTCGGTCGAAGATGCCGGTGAAACGAAGCGAATTACGGTTCGGGAAAAGAACCCCGACAGCGAAATCGAGAAACGTTTCATGCGTTTGCGGGTGATCGGGAAGGAGAATCCGGAAACACCATGAAGCGCAAGGCATTGGCATCCGAAACTGATCCTAAACAAATCCGTTATCTCATGAACTCACTTTCAAATTCCATTAAGTCTTTCAAAACGGCAGGTTTCTCAAAAGCATCATCGCGGATCGGGCTATTAATTATCGCATTCTTCGCCTTGTTTCTCGTACAAATCGCGGCCACTGCGGATATCGATGAACTCGATGTTCGAATTCTCGGCGTGGACGCGGGAGACATGGCTTACGACGAAAGTCGCGGAATCATCTGGCTTTCGGTTCGGGCCTCCGCGGTCGAACACGCCAACTCGGTGATAGGTGTCGATCCGGAAACGTTGGAGGTGGAGCAGGTGATTCCGGTAGGACCGGATCCCGTTGTCATCGCTCTTTCCGCGGATGGCGGTTTCTTATATGTCGGCTTGCAAGGCGCGCCGGGTTACCAGCAAATCGATCTCGCGGATCAAACGGTCAGCGCCGTGTATCCGTTAAGCAGCGATCCGTCCAATCCGCTTCATGTGGCCGATATGGCGGTGCTGCCGGATGATCCGGAGGCGGTGGCGATTTCGCGTCGCCGGCTGAATTCCAGCGGAAACCGCGGTGTGGCGATTTACGAAGCTGGAGTCGCGCGACCGAACCAGACGGATGTTTTCTCGCCGTCGAACCAAATATCGTTCGGCGACCGTTCGAATATGTTGTTCACCTTTAACACCGAAGGCTCGGGCCGGGACTTTTACCGTATGACGGTGGATGAAAACGGGGTTCGGGTGGCAGATGCGAATCGCGGCTTTCCGGCGGGCACTTTCGCGGACGGCTGGTTCGTGGGGGCGGAGGGGACGGTTTTCGATCCGTACGAGCTTTTGATCATCGCGGATCTGGATACGCGCGACCTGTCGTCGTCTTATATGGGGCCGGGAGTGGCGGATCGGGAATTGAAAAGAATTTTCCGGATCTATGGGAGAAGTTTGGGTATTTATGAGACGAATACTTTTACGCTCCAACGCACGATCGAGATTCCGGGAATCGAAGGGCGGGCGGTGCAACTGGTGAGGTGGGGGGAGAGAGGATTGGCTTTTCGCTCGGACCGGAAACAACTGGTTGTCTTGGAAGGCGAGGTGATTGCCCCGGAGGGACCGGTGGCCGATCTGCATGTCGACGTATCGACGGGCCCGTACGGTGCGATCGGGGGAGAGGAGGTGAGCTACCGGGTAAGTGTTACCAATGCGGGACCGGATCGCGCGGAATCCGTTTTGCTGGCGCATTCGATACCGGAGGGATTTGAGTTGATCGAAGCGGTGGCGAGCGCGGGCGATCTTTCTGTTTCGGGAAAGACGGTGGAGGTGCGGATCGAGGATTTGCCGGTTGGGGAAACGATTGAGGCGACCTTGCGCGTAACGGCACAGACTGCGGGGAGATTTACGGTCGCGGCATCGGCTTCGTCGGAGACTTACGATCCCGCTCCTCTCAATTCTACCAGCGAAGCGGCGATTCATGTTCAGCCGGTCCGGTCGCCTCATCGAGTTCTCGCGGAGCGTCTCATGCTGGTGGATCATCTTGTCGCGTCGGCCGATGGAAACGCGGTGTACGCGAGCGTCAATGTCGACGATCCGCATTATGGGAATCGGGTAGTCGTTTTCGATCCATTGACGGGCGAGGTGATTCGGACCATTTTCGCTGGAGCGAATCCTACGCGGATGGCGGCTTCGGCCGATGGGTCCTATCTATATGTGGCCACGCAAAACGGCCGCAATATCGCGCGCGTCGACCTGGCGACGGACGAGGTGGATCTGGTGTTCAATTTTGGAAAGCAATCTGATAATGAGCATCGTTCCGCGAGTGATTTACTCATTCTGCCGGACGCACCGGAATCGCTGGTGGTGGGCTTGCGCGCGGGCGGATACAGCGCCGGGATCGCGGTTTTCGACAATGGCGTGATGAGGCCGAACGCGAGTTCGACCGGCGTCGGTTCCTTTACCTCGAACGTCGAGGGGGATCGGTTGTATGCGTTTAGCGGATCGAGTTTCTTGCGGTTTTCCGTAGACGAAGCGGGTGTCGCTCATCTCGATACCACCCGAAATATCGCCACCGGCGTAATCCGGCATGTGGAATTCGCGGATGGCCTCGTATTTTCGCCACCTGGTCAAGTTATCGATCCGGAGGCTCGCGCAATACATGGAGCGTTTCCTCCCGCGCAATACGAGCGGGTAAGCGTGTTGCCGCGTCCGGAGCTCTGGCGGACTTTGTTTCTCGAAAGCACCGGACTGATCGAGGCGTTTCGAACCGGCGATTCTCAACGGATGGCGCAATGGGCGGTTCCTCATGCTTCGGGCGCGAAGGTTCCGCTCGTGAAATGGGGGGCAAACGGGTTGGCATTCGCCGGGAAGGACTCGGTCTTTTTTGTCGAAACCCCTTTGGCGAATTCCGACAAGGTGAATTTGACGGTGGCGATCGAGAATCCGCCAATTGATATCCGCGCCGGAATGGAATGGACGTATACCGTTCGCATGACCAATTCCGGCGACGAATCGGTCACGGGGCTTCGGATCGGGCAGGCGGCGCAATCGTTCCTGAACATAAATGAAGTAACCTCCACGGCGGGCGTCGTTTCTTTGGCAAATGGGACCTTTGAAGTGCTGGTGGGAATTCTCGATCCGGGAGAGGAGGTGGTGGTGGCCGTCACCATTCAGCCCTTACTGGCGCGTGCCTATCTTCCGCGAGTGCAGATAGCGTCCGTGGAAGCGGATGAAGATCCGTCGCGGCGCGAATGGCCGCTGTCGTTCACAGCTCGGCGGGCCGGTACTCTTTCTCTCGAGCTTCCGGCCGACGCTGCGGAGGGAGACGGTTTGATTGGGGGCGGACGGGTTTCGACCGCGGAATCCGAGACCTTCGATGTTCAGGTAAACCTGGCGTCGTCGGTTCCCGGGCGGCTCGCGGTTCCGGAGACGGTGACCATTTTGGCCGGACAAACCGAGGTTTCTTTCGACCTGACCGTGATCGATGACGATGTATTGAATGGTCGGGAAACCGTGACGGTATCGGCGACGGCGGGCGGTTTTACCACGGCGACCGCCTCCATCGCGATTCGGGATAACGAGGAATTCGCGGTGAGCGTTCATCTTCCGGAAAGCGCGCATCAGGGGGCGAGTGTTACCGGAGAAGTGCGGCTGGATCGGGTTGCCCACAGTGATTTCCCGATCGGTTTGTCGACGGAAGATGGCGATTGGCTGGTGTTGCCGCAACAAGTTGTCATTCCTGCCGGGGCCGACCGCGCGGAATTTGCGTTCAGCGTCCGTGATCGGGAAATACCGATGGAAGGGCAGATCGCGGCGATACGCGCGGAGGCTTTCGATGGCACTGGAGACCGGCGGGAAATTCTTCTCCTTCCTCCCGAGCCGGCTTCACCCATCAATCCGATGCCATCGCCCAACCGGCAATTCGTGACCGCTTCTCCCGTTCTCACCTGGAATGATACGGGCCCGAAAGAATTGATCGTGAACGGCGGTTTCTCGACCGGCGATTTCCGCGGATGGCGGCGAGAATCCACGGGGGCGGGAGGCTGGGCGATAAACGACGGCAATTTTGATCCGCCGGGCACGGCCGGACCGAAGGTGCCGTTCGAGGGACCCTTCGGAGCGGTTTCGTATCAAAACGGGAGCGGAACCAACCGGTTGATTCAAGAGGTCGAGGTGCCTTATGGGGCGGAGGGGCTGCGCCTCAGCTGGGCGGCGAGCATTTACAACGGAGGTCCACGCTTCCGGGCCGAGAGCCAGGAATTCAAGGTGGAGATTTCCGGCGAGGAGTCATCCGGAGGGGTGGTTTTCCGGACCAATCCCGGGCATCCTCTGGTTACGGATTGGGAGACGGTCGCGGTGAATATTTCCGATTATTTGGAGCCGCGCCTGACACTTGAATTCGTTGAGACCGACAGCGAAGGATATCTCAATGTGTTCCTCGACAACGTGTCGATGGTCGCGGAATTTCCGGAGATCGTGGAGTTCGAGGGAGACATCTACCAGGTTTACCTGGGAACCTCTCCGGATCTTCAGGTGAGCGATCTTGTCGCGAGCGTCGATGCTCCGTTCTTGTCGCTTGAGGATTTGGAGCTGGGGACGACTTACTACTGGAAGATCGTGGTAATTCGGGGTGCGCAGGCGATTTCCAGTCCGGTTTGGTCCTTCCAAACGGCGCCGATCGACGTGGCGATCGTCGCCCCGCAAGGGCCGACAGTCGAGGGGCCGCTGGAGTTTCGCGTTGTTTTTTCCGAGCCGGTCGTTGCGCCCTCGGTGGAGGACTTTGTGATCCAGAATGGCGCGGAAGCCACCATTTCCGGAGAAGGGGCCGAATATGTGTTGAGCGTTGTGCCGCAAAGTTATGGCTATGTGAGTCTGCATTTGCCGGGGAATGTGGTTCACAACGATTTTGGAGCGGGTAGCGCCGAGTCGACTGTCGCGAAAGTATTCTACGGAGGCGCCGCGAGCTTCGATCGCTGGCGCGAGTTTTACTTCACGGCGGAAGAACGCGATCAAACTCCGAATCTCACTGGCCCGTTGGATGACGCTGGAAATGCGGGAGTCGTCCACCTCTTGCGATACGCGTTTGGAATGCTCGACGGAGAGGTGGATTTCGATCGGCTTCCCCGGGTCGTCAAAACTGAGGTTGATGGCAAGGAAAGCATCGGGTTGGTCTTCCATTGGCAAGCCGGTGCGACGGATATCGAATATGTCGTTGAAGTATCCAAAGATCTGAAAACCTGGTCGAACGGGGGCGCGATGACGGAGGTCGTGTCCACGGAAGGAATGGGTCTCACCCGGCGCATCACGGTTGGGTTGACGGAGGATGCTCCCGCAGACGGGTCGTATTTCTTGCGGCTACGGATCCGCGAGGTAATCCGGCTCGACTGAATGTAGGAGAAGGAGCCGGACCGTCGCCCTTGTTTTTTTACGGTGATTTCCGAATTAGCCTTTCCGGGCGGCGAGGAGGAATTCGAGGTAGGGGATGTCGGCGGGGGTGGTGAGTTTGGGGTTGGGATGCGGAGCTTCGATTAGGGCGATGGGGTGGGCGCTGGGTTCGAGGGCGGCGGTGTCGTCGGTGATGAGGCGGCCGGTGGCGCGGGCTTCTTCGTAAGCGGAGAGGATGAGGGAATGGCGGAAAACTTGGGGGGTTTCCATCGCCCAGAGGCGGGAGCGGTCGATGGTGCGAAGGGGGCGCGGTGCGGATGTCGAGGGCGTTTCGGCGGAGGCGGTTTCCTTGATCGTGTCGGAAACGCGGCGGGCGAGGCTGGCGGCTCCGGTTTCCGTGGCGGCGCGGGCGAGTTCGGTAATCAGGTTTGGGGTCAACATCGGGCGGGCGGCGTCGTGGATGAAGACCAGTTGCGTCTCCGCCGGGAGGGAACGGAGAGCGTGGAGGACGGAATCCTGGCGCTCGTTTCCTCCTTGTATCCAGATGATCGATTTCGTCGGCCAGCCTTCGGCGTGAACGGCTTCGGCCAGGGCGGATTTTTGGGGTTCGTCGCGGTAGGTGACGGCGAGGAGATCTACCGCGGCGCTTTGGCGGAAGGCGGCGGCTGAGTAGGCGATCACCGGGCGTCCGGCGAGGGGCGCGAGGATTTTGTCGGGCAGGGTTT
>CAZJCL010000030.1:13883-15838 GCA_964544025.1 uncultured Opitutales bacterium
GCGCGCACCATCGCGGTTTCGAGCGGGGAGCAGACGATGCCGTTGACTCCGGAGGATTGGGCGAGGCGGGCGAGGCGGCGGACTTGTTCTTCGGGGGAGGAGGAAACGCCGGTTTCGGTGAGGGCGGCGGCGTTCATTGAAGTGAGAACGGTGACGGCGAGAAGAATCAGTTTGGGGCAATGAGTCGCCCGGGCCTGGTGGGCTGCGGCCATCATTTCCGCGCCGCCGCCGGCGTGAATGGTGAGCATCGAAATCGGGAGGGAAGAAAGCGATTGGACGGCTTTCGCGACCGTATTCGGAATGTCGTGCAGTTTGAGGTCGAGGAAGATGTCGTATCCGAGAGCCGCGATTTCCTCGACGAATGCGGGACCGTAGCGGGTGAACAGCTGAAGACCGATTTTGACGGTTTTTAGGTCGGAGCCGACTCGCTCCAGGAGGCGGACGGCTTCGTCTTTTGTTTCGACATCCAAGGCGAGAATCAAGTCGCAACTCATGCGAGGAACGATGACGGGCGGCGGGGGAGTTGCCAAGCGGTTTTGGGGGTTGGTTTGGGATTGGTTATCGGTTATCGGTTATTTGTTATTAGGAGAAGGCTTTGGGCGTGAGATAATGCTGGATTTGGGGGAGATAAAATCCTTTTTAGAAGCTTTGAGGTTGCTTTATGAAATACTCCACCACGCGCGAAACATCCAGATTGACGGGGAACCTTGAACAGCACGGGACGGGAGGGGGATGGTCGCCAATGATGCTGTTGATATTCGGTGCGGTGTTTTTTGGCGGGGGCGTTTGGGCTTTGGGCCTCGGGTTGAAGATCATCCCGACGGATCCGGCTAAGGTGAACGGGCCATATTGGGTTCCGGCGGCGACCGGCGTCCTTTTCGCGATGTCGGGCATCTGGATTTGGAGCGGCGCGTGGAGGGAGGCGGCGGCGAAGCGGCGGTTTCGGAGAGCGGAACGGATGTATCCGGGCGATCCGGCGATGCGGGATTTCGGATGGGAGAAACGCGGTTTCGCGGCGCGGCGGTGGCGGTCGGCGATGCGGGCTTCGACGGGAGCGGTTTTGATGATTCCGTTATTGGCGGTGGTCAACTGGGCGGTGTTCGCGAACGACGCGCCGTTGTTCGTGAAATTGGGGATCGGCGTTTTCGATCTGATTCTCGTGCTGGTCGTTTGGACGGCGGCGTTGCGGATCGGCCGGACGATTCGTTTCGGGGGATCGCGGGTTCTGTTCACGCGGTTTCCTTACCGGTTGGGCGAGCCGGTGGAGATTGATTGGCAGCCGCCAGTGGGGTTGGACCGGGCGGAGAAGGGGGCGTTTACATTGCGTTGTGTGCGGGAGTTTCGGACGTCGTTGGGCAACAACTCGCGGAAGCATTTGGCGCACGAGCGAATTTGGGCTTCGGTTTGGGAATTGGGGGAGGCGATGTATTTCAATCCGGCGCAACCGGTGCGGTTGGCGTTCGAGGCTCCGGAGGATTTGCCGTCGACGCGGTTGCACGCGAGCGATCCGATTTTTTGGGAGCTGGAGGTGAAGCTGGAGCGTCCGGGGCTGGATTTTGTGGAGCGTTATTTGGTGCCGGTGTATGAGCGGGCGGAGGTGGGGTCGACGGGGTGAGGTTTTGGGTTTTTAACCACAAATGGACACTAATTGACACGAATGAGGTTGAGGGACTTGGGCTCGGAATTCTAACAAAAGGGAGCAAAGGGAGCGAAGGGCTGGGGCTCTGGTTTTTTTAACCACGGATGACACAGATGGGCACAGATGCTGATGGCTCGGATCTCGCAGAAGGTAGCGAAGGAGCGAAGGATGAGGTTTTTTTGTCGCGGGGCAGGAGGCTGGGGCTCGGGTCTCCTTGTAACCACCTGCGGCGCGACAAAGCGCACCAGCGTGGCGGCGGCGGAAGGCACGGACGGAGCGAGAGCGGAGATGGCGATGGAATGCGCGGGGGGAAGGG
>CAZJCL010000031.1:0-3594 GCA_964544025.1 uncultured Opitutales bacterium
GGCGGGAGGGGGTGGAAGGTTTGAAGGTGGGAAGGTGGGAAGGTGGGAAGGGGGAGTTGCCGATGTGGCGGTTTCGTCCGGCGGTGGCGGCGCGGGTGCGGGTGGAGCGGGGGCGTCCGGTGGAGGTGGATTCGGCGGTGGCGGGCGGTCGGGTGATCAAGGCGCGGGGGCCGTGGCGGTTGTCGGGGAATTGGTGGGAGCCGGAGCGGTGGGCGCGGGAGGAGTGGGATGTGGAGCTGGCGGAGGGCGGGGTTTACCGGTTGGCGCGGGAGCGGGAGGGGTGGGTTTTGGAGGGGGAGTGTGGGTGAGTTTTGGATTTTGGATTTTGGAATGGGGATTCTTAACCACGAATGGACACGAATGAACACAAATGAGGGAGGGAAATTGGCGCGGGCTGGGGTTCTGTTTTTTGAACCACGGAAGACACGGAATACACGGAAACTTGGGCTCTGTAGGATGGGACCACGGATTTGGGATTCTTAACCACGAATGAACACGAATGGACACAAATGAGGGGGGGAATCGGCGCGGGCTGGGGTTCTGTTTTTTTGAACCACGGAAAACACGGAATACACGGAAACTTGGGCTCTGTAGGGTGGGACCACAGATGGCACAGATGGGCACAGATGAAGGCGGGATTTGCGGCGGAGAAAAATTACTCAAAAAACAAGATTTTGACGGATTGTATTACGGAATACACGGAAAGCTTGGGGATGAATTTGGAGTGGCACGGGTCATCAGCGAAGCGCTGGTGCTACGGTGGGGGGGGCGGGGGCTTGGGTTCAGGTGTTGGAAAAGAAGGGAGCGAAGAAGATGAAGGGGGATTGAGGGAGATGGGGCTTTTTTGAAATCCGAAATTCGAAATCTAAAATCCGAAATTCTTTATGTACGTTGAGTTGAGGGCGCGGAGTGCGTTTAGCTTTTTGCGGGGGGCTTCTTTGCCGGAGGATTTGGTGAGGGAGGCGGCGGGGGTGGGGTTGCCGGCGGTGGCTTTGTGCGATCGGGATGGGGTGTTTGGGGCGCCGCGGTTTTATGCGGCGGCGCGGGAGGCGGGGGTGCGTCCGATTATCGGGAGCGAGGTGACGCTGGAGGATGGGAGCGTGTTGCCGGTTTTGGCGGAGTCGCGGACGGGTTATCGGAATCTTTGCCGGATGATCACGCGGGCGAAGTTGCGGGCGGCGAAGGGGGAGAGCCGGGTGGCGTGGGAGGAGTTGACGGAGTTTGGGGAGGGATTGGTGGCGTTGACGGGGGATGAGGAGGGGCCGGTGCGGCGGGCGTTGGCGGCGGGGGAAAGGGAGAAGGCGGCGGAGGTTTTGGGGAGGTTGCTGGAGGCGTTTGGGGAGAATGGGGTTTTTGTGGAGGTGCAGCGTCATTTGCGGCGGGGGGAAACGCGGGGGAATCGGGCGCTGGTGGATTTGGCGCGGGCGAAGGGGTTGCCGTTGTTGGCGACGAACGGGGTGGCGTATGCGCGTGCGCCGGGGCGGGCGGTTTTGGATGTGTTTACTTGTTTGCGGCACAAGACGCATTTGGACGCGGCGGGGTTGTTGCTGGAGTCGAATGCGGAGCGGTATGTGAAATCGGGGGCGGCGATGGCGGAGTTGTTCGCGGATTTGCCGGAGGCGGTGGCGAATACGGAGCGGCTGGCGGACCGGTTGCGGTTTTCGCTGGAGGATTTGGGGTATGAGTTTCCGGCGTATCCGGTGCCGGAGGGGGAGTCGATGGAGGGTTTTTTGCGGGAGCGGACGTTGGAGGGGGCGCGGCGGCGGTATGGGGAAAGACTGCCGGAGAAGGTGAGGAGGCAGTTGGAGCATGAGCTGGCGTTGATCGGGAAGCTGGGGTTTAGCGGGTATTTTTTGATCGTGTGGGACATCGTCAATTTTTGCCGGGAGGCGGATGTGATGGTGCAGGGTCGGGGGAGCGCGGCGAACAGCGCGGTTTGTTACAGTTTGGGAATCACGGCGGTGGATCCGGTGGGCGGGGATTTGTTGTTCGAGCGGTTTTTGAGCGAGGGGCGGAAAAGTTGGCCGGATATCGATTTGGATTTGCCGAGCGGGGATCGGCGGGAGCGGGTAATTCAGGAGGTTTACCGGCGGTATGGGAAGCACGGGGCGGCGATGACGGCGAACGTGATTACGTATAAAGGGCGGAGCGCGGTGCGGGAGTTGGGGAAGGTTTTGAATTTTCCGGAGGAGACGGTGGACCGGTTTTCGCGGTTGTTCGCGAACGGGGATTACCGGCACACGCTGGATTTGCGGCAGCATATGTCGCAGGCGGGGATTCCGGAGAGTCATCCGCGGGCGCCGGCGTTGGCGGGACTTTACAAGGCGATGGTGGGGTTGCCGAGGCATTTGGGTCAGCATTCGGGGGGGATGATCGTGTGTCAGGGGAAGCTGGATACGATTGTGCCGCTGGAGAACGCGTCGATGCCGGGGCGGGTGGTGGCGCAGTGGGACAAGGAGGATTGCGCGGACATGGGGATCATCAAGGTGGATTTGCTGGGGCTGGGGATGATGTCGGTGTTGCAGGATACGTTGACGGTTTGCCGGGAGCGGAAGCGGGAGGTGGATTTGGCGAAGTTGCCGACGGATGACGAGAAGACTTTTCGGATGATGCAGGCGGCGGACACGATCGGGGTGTTTCAGATCGAGAGCCGGGCGCAGATGGCGACGTTGCCGCGGATGAAGCCGAAGACGTTTTACGATGTGGTGATCGAGGTGGCGTTGATCCGGCCGGGTCCGATTCAGGGGAAAATGGTGCATCCGTATTTGGCGCGGCGGTCGGGGAAGCAGCCGGTGGATTACATGCATCCGAAGCTGGAGCCGGTGTTGAAGCGGACGCTGGGGGTGCCGTTGTTTCAGGAGCAGGTTTTGAAGATGGCGATGGTGATGGCGGATTTCAGCGGGTCGGAGGCGGAGGAGTTGCGGCGGGCGATGAGTTTCCAGCGGTCGCGGGAGCGGATGGAGCGGGTGATGGAGAAACTGCGGGCGGCGATGGTGGCGCGGGGAGTTCCGGCGGGGAGTATCGAGGAGATCGTGGCGTCGATCAATTCGTTCGCGCTGTATGGGTTTCCGGAGTCGCACGCGATCAGTTTCGCGCTGATTTCGTATGCGAGCGCGTGGTTGAAGGCGCACCGGGCGGTGGAGTTTTACGCGGCGCTTTTGAACAATCAGCCGATGGGTTTTTATTCGGAGGCGACTTTGATTCAGGATGCGCGGCGGCATGGGGTGCGGGTGAAGCCGGTTTGCGTGCAGGTGTCGGGGTGGGATTGCGCGGTGGAGGATGACGAGACGATTCGGCTGGGGTTGCGGGTGGTGAAGGGGATGCGGGCGGGGCCGGCGCTGGCGATGGTGGCGGCGCGGGCGGAGTTGGGGGCGGGGGGATTTTCGTCGGTGGAGGATTTTCGGAGGCGGACGGATTTTAATCAGGCGGAGCGGCGGACGTTGGCGGGGATCGGGGCGTTGAACGCGTTGGCGGGGCATCGGCGGGAGGCGCTTTGGCGGGTGGAGGAGCGGTTGGAGCAGGGGGAGTGGTGGGAAGGTGGGGAGGTGGGAAAGTGGGAAGGTGGGAAGGTGGGAAGGGGAGAAAGTGGAGATG
>CAZJCL010000031.1:3604-5465 GCA_964544025.1 uncultured Opitutales bacterium
CGGTTGGTGCTGGGGGTGTTGTGGGTTGTTGGGGTGTTGGTATGGTTTTAAGGTGGGTAGGGGGAGAACGTTCAACTTTCAACGTCAAACGTTCAACGTTCAGAGGAGTTGAAAGTGGGAAGGGGGGAAAGTGGAGATGGGGAGAACGTTCAACGTTCAACGTCCAACGTTCAACGTTCAATGGAAGAGTTGAGTCCGTTGGAGGTGATGACGGGGTTGGAGCGGTTGCGGGCGGATTATGAGGGGATGGGGTTGACGGTGGGGGCGCATCCGATGCGGCAGTTGCGGGGGAAATTGCCGGGGGTTTGCCGGGCGACGGATTTGGCGCACGGGCGGAATGGGCAGCGGTTGACGGTGGCGGGGTGCGTGATTTGCCGGCAGCGGCCCGGGACGGCGAAGGGGTTTGTTTTCGTGAGCCTGGAGGATGAAACGGGGATCGCGAACGCGGTGGTGACGCCGCGGATGTTTGAGGAGAACCGGTTGCTGATTTCGCAGGAGCCGTATTTGAAGATCCGGGGAATTTTGCAGAATCAGGAGGGAGTGATTCATGTGAAGGCGGAGAAAATCGAACCGCTTTACGAGCGGGAAATGCCGGCGGGGAAATCGCACGATTTTCATTGAGCGGGCGTTTTTTGTTTGGGAGGGGTGGCAGGAAATGCTGTTTTGGTGCGGCGCGGGATGAGGAGTGGGGGCTTGTTGATTTGGAAGTGACTCGTTGGGAATGAGTTGTTCTTAGGTGCGGGAATCGGCACGTGGGCTGCGTTAGAGCGGGTGTATGAAAAATGAATCTCGTTCGGCGATGAAGGCGAAAGGCACTTGGTGGCATCGTTTTCTCATTCGGTTGTTCACGGCGATTTTTGCGCTGTTGGTGTTTTGGGTGCTGGGGTTTTTGGTCGACGATATCCGGTCGGTTCGGGGGCCGGATTTGGCGGAGATCGAGGAGCGGCATGTGGACCGGAGTTTGGTGGAGAAAAAGGAGGATTTGGAGAAGCGGATCGCGGAGCTGGACCGGGAGATCGGGAATCAGCGGGAGCGGCAGCGGGTGGTGGGGGACAGTTCGCAGAATCTTCAGCAGACGATCAATCAGTTGCTGGAGTTGCAGAGGCTGAGCGTGGAGAAGGGAGTGTCGCTTTCGGAGACGGAGCAGGCGAATCTGGCGGGGAGTTTGGGGCTGTTTTTGGAGAGTCAGACGCGGTACCAGGAGTTGGGGCAGGCGGTGGCGGGGATGCTGGAGCGGAAGCAGGGGCTGGCGTTGGAGAAGGAGAGGGCGGAGGAGGAGATCGGGCGGCAGCGGGAGCCGGCTTTGGAGGAATACCGGGCGGCGATGGAGCGGCACCGGTTGACGCTGGCGTTTTGGCAGTTGGCGGTGTTGTTGCCGGTTTTGGCGGTGGCGGCGGCGCTGGTTTTGCGGAAGCGGGGGAGCATTTATTTTCCGTTGTTTCTTGGATTCGGGATCGCGACGCTGGCGAAGGTGACGTTGGTCGCGCATGAGTATTTCCCGACGAGGTATTTCAAATATATTTTGATCGGGGCGTTGCTGGCGGCGGTGGGATGGGTGCTGGTTTATTTTATCCGGACGATCGCCTTTCCGAAGACGCAGTGGCTGTTGAAGCAGTATCGGGAGGCGTATGAGCATTTTCTGTGTCCGGTTTGCGAGTTTCCGGTGCGGGTAGGGCCGCGGCGGTTTTTGTATTGGACGCGGCGGACGGTGAACAAGATCGTGTTGCCGGCGAACGGCGGGAATGCGGAGGAGACGTATACGTGTCCGTCGTGCGGGACGGGGATTTTCGAGGAGTGCGGATCGTGTCACGGGGTGCGGCATTCGTTGTTGCCGAATTGTTCGCATTGCGGGGCGGAGAAA
>CAZJCL010000031.1:5565-8469 GCA_964544025.1 uncultured Opitutales bacterium
GGAAGAAAATCAGAATGAACACACGTAAGAGCATATTCACGGCTGGGGCCATCGCCGCGTTTGCTTGCAGTCTCGCCTTCGGGCAACAGCAGGCAGGCCAGCAGAGTCCTCAGCAACAACAGCAGCAACAACAACAGCAAAGGCAGCAGGCTCAGCAGCAGGCGCAAAGCGGTCAGCAGCAGAGTCAGCAGGCGATCTTGGGAAGCGACATCAGCGAAAAGCAGGTGAAGTCGCAGGACGGCCAGGAACTGGGGCAGGTTGACGATTTGGCCCTGCATTTGGAGAGCGGCCATGTGGGCTATGTCCTGGTTTCAGAGCAAGGGCAGAGCGGCGAATGGAAACCGGTGCCGGCGAGCGCTTTGGAGATCAGCGGCCAAGGCGAGCAGGTCGAGTTAAAAGTTAATATCGACCAGCAAAAGTGGGGCGAGCTGGAAAGCGTCGGCGAACAGGATCTCGCGCAGTTGAGCGAGGAAGAGCGCGCGACCAAGATTCACGAAGCGTTTGGGGAACAGTATCAGGCGAGCCAGCAGAGCGGGGAATTGAAGCTGGCGAGCAAGGTGATGGAGAACAAGTTGACGAATCAGCAGGATCAGGAGATTGGCCAGGTGACGGATCTGGTGATGAATCCGCAGGACGGGTCGATCGGGTTTCTGTTGATCGAGTCGGAGCAGGCGCAGGGGACGTTCGCGGTGGCGCCGCAAGCGATCGAGGAATCCGGCGAGGCGCAATATCAGTTGGATATTTCGCAGCAGGATTTCCAGCAGGCTCAGGAGTTGAGGATGGAGGAAGTGGCGCAGCGTTCGCAACAAGCTCAGGGAGCGCAGTCGCAGGAGTCGCCGCAACTGTACCGGTTCCAGGAGTCGCAGTCGCAAAGTTCGGCGATCTACGGTGCGCCGCAGCAACGTGAGCAGCAGCAGCGCCAAGAGCAGCAAAGGCAGACGGAATCGGGTTCGCGGGAAGCGATCCGTATCCAGCAACCGGCTCCGGATGTGCAGGTGCAACAACCCTCGCCGGAAGTGAGCGTGCAGCAGCCGGCACCGGACGTGCGGGTGCAACAGCCGCCGCCGCAGATCCGCGTTCAGGTGGAGCAGCCGCCGCCTCAGGTGAGCGTGCAGCAACCCGAGCCGGAGGTGAACGTCGAACAGGCGCAACCGCAGGTGAGCGTTCGGCAGCAGGAACCGGAAGTGAGCGTTCAGCAGGCCCAGCCGCAAGTTCGGGTGCAACGTGGCGAACCGAATGTGAACGTGCAGCAGGAAGGACAGGCGCAGGTGCAGGTGGAGCGTCAAGGGGAGCCGCAAGTGACGGTTGAGCGGGACGCGCAATCGCAGGAGGGGGAAACGACCTATGGAAGTCCGGAACAGCGCCGGATGCAGGAAAGCCAGCAGAGACTGCAAAACCGGCAGAGCCAGCAAGGACAGCAGCAGAGCCAGCAAAGCAAGGAAGCGGAGGAGCGAGCCCGGCAGATGCGGGAACAGCAGCAACAACAGGAGCAGCAGCAGCAATAAGCTGGAATATCGGTTAACGGTTTAGATTCCAGTTCGACAACGTGAAAAGCCCGCTCCGGATGTCCGGAGCGGGTTTTTCCGTTTCACGTTTGAGCGCGATTCGTGGGAGCGAGGGAGGAATCCGGATCGGATAAATCTTGATCCGGCGGGGGAATGGCGGGAGTTTCCGGGTCGGGCTTTTCTTCATGTCGCAATATCTTAACTTCGCCAACGTCAACAGTCTTTGGGGCAGCTTTCTCGCGGAAACCTTGTTTCGGGCGGGGGTGCGGGAAGCGGTGGTTTGTCCGGGATCGCGTTCGGCACCGTTGGCGATCGCGTTGGCGGAACATCCGGGGATCACGGCGACGCCGGTTTTGGACGAGCGGTCGGGGGCGTTTTTCGCGTTGGGGGCGGCGAAGAGGAGCGGGTTTCCGGCGGTGCTGGTTTGCACTTCGGGGACGGCGGCGGCGAATTTTTATCCGGCGGTGATCGAGGCGCGGGAGAGTGGGGTGCCGTTGTTGATTTTGACGGCGGACCGGCCGCCGGAGATGCGGGAATGCGCGTCGGGACAGACGATCGATCAGGTGAAAATTTTCGGGAATTATCCACGGTGGCAGGCGGAGTTGGCGGTGCCGTCGGCGGATTTGCGGATGCTGGCGTATTTGCGGCAGACGATGCGTCACGCGGTGGAGCGGACGCTTTTTCCGGCGGGGCCGGTGCATCTGAATTTGCCGTTTCGCGATCCGTTGGCGCCGGTGCCGGACGAGAGTTTGCGGGATCTGGATCGGGGGGCGGTGGCGGATTTGTTGGAAGGATTTTTGCCGGTTTCGCGGCGGAGGCTGGAGTGCGCGGAGGCGGATTTGCGGGAGGCGGCGCGGGAGATCGGGCGGGCGAATCGGGTTTTGGTGGTGGCGGGTCCGGTGGAGGCGTGGGCGGATTCGGGGGGTGATCCTAGGTGGGATTCTGGGCGGGCGGTTGTGGATTTTGGGGAGCGGATCGGGGCGGCGATGTTGGCGGATACGCTTTCGCAGGTGCGGGAAATTCCGGGGGCGCGGGGGCGGGTGGTCGATTGTTATGAGCGGCTTTTGGCGCGGGGGGATTTGCCGGAGGAGCGGCCGGATTTGGTGGTGCGGTTTGGTCCGTTGCCGACGAGCAAGCGGTTAAGGCAATGGCTGGAGGCGGTGGATTGTCGGCAAATTGTGGTGGAGGCGAGCGACCGGAACGTGGATCCGTTGCACGGGAGGGCTTGGCATTTTCGGGCGGATCCGGGCGCGGCGGCGTTGGCGTTGGCGGATGCGGTGGGGGCGGAGCGCACGGATGCGGTGGGGGATTGGCGGCGGAATTGGCTGGAGCGGAATGCGGTGGCGCGGGTGGAGTTGGATGGGGAATTGGAGCGGATTGAGGAATTGTTTGAGGGGAA
>CAZJCL010000031.1:8569-15815 GCA_964544025.1 uncultured Opitutales bacterium
GCGGACGGGGTTGGTGGGTTCAGTCGTCCCTTCGGGACTGGGATCGCTTGGTTGGGCGGGGGCCCGGCGTTGAAACCTGGGTTATTATCGGTCGTCCCTCCGGGACTTGGGTGCGGTTGGGTCGTGCGACCGCTTCCGGCGGGTTGTCTCTTTCGGGAACGTTGCGTCGCGCGGAACTTGGGGCGGGTGCGTCGTGCGGGACTGGGGTGGGGTTGCGGCGTGCGGGACTTTGGGTGGGATTGTGGACGAGCGGGGGGATTGGGCGCGAGTGGGGAGCGGGCGCGGTTGGTGGCGGGGATCTGGGGTGGTAGCGGTTTTTTAGCCAGCCGTTGGGGTGGGGTTTCGGGGAGACATGTCTCCCCGAAAGGGAAAGCGGCGTCATGCCGCCGCACTCCAGAGTTTAGGCGCAGCAGCGTTTGTATTTCTTGCCGCTGCCGCAGGGGCAGGGGTCGTTGCGGCCGATTTTGGGTTCGGCGCGGCGGACGGTTTGGCCGCGGGGTTCAACAACGCCGGAATAGAGCCAGTGGGCGCCTTCTTTTTCAAAAACCGCGATTTCGTGGTGGGTTTGCTTTTCGCCGTTGGTTTCGAAATGGGCCATGAATTCGACGATTCCGCGGGAATCTTGCGGGCCGCCGGCTTCGGTGGTTTGGATTTCGAGGCCGAGCCACTTTGAATCGCGCGCCCATTTGCGGGTGTCTTCTTCGGAGAAGTCGGATTGCTGGGCGCGGGTGAGGGTCTCTTTCAGGTAAGGGATTTCCTCCTTCACGTAGGCGGAGTAACGGGAGCGCATGAGCGCTTCGGCCGTTGGCGCGGGCTCGATACCTTTGATGTAGGGTTCGCAGCACGCGTTGAATTCTTTACCTGAACCGCAGGGACACTGAGATGACATGGCTCCAATTTTTTGGATGGGCGGAAAAATGCAATCCGGAAGTTGGGGAACCGGAGAGGAGAGAAGAGAAGAGGTAACCACGAATGGACACGAATGAACACGAATCAGGAATGTTGCGGAGGTTTTAACCACGGAACACACGGAACACACGGAAGCTTGGGCTCGGAGGGTTGAGGAGGCTTGGGCGCTGGAGAGGGGGATCACAGATGGCACAGATGATCCGATGATCGCGACGGGAGAGCGCGGCTTAGGGAGCGAGAAGTCGGGAATTGTTTTGTTTCCGGAAGAGCCGGTGACTGATCGATCAGCCGGGTTCGTGTTTGAAGAAGACGGCGGAGAGAGGGGGGAGGGTGATGTTGAGGGTGTGGGGGCGGCCGTGGGTGGGGAAGGGGATGCTTTCCACGCCGCCGAGGTTGCCTTGGCCGCTGCCGCCGTAGTCTTTGGAGTCGGTGTTGAAGATTTCGCGCCACCAGCCGCCTTCAGGGACGCCGACTTTATAGTTGGTGTGGACGAGGGGGGTGAGGTTGAAAACGACGAGCATGGTGTCGCCGGATTCGGGGGCGATGCGGAGCCAGGCGAAGATGCTGTGGTCGGCGTCGCTGCCGTCGATCCAGGAAAATCCGTCGGGGGTGGCGTCGCCTTGGTGGAGGGCGGGTTCGTTTCGGTAGAGTTCGTTCAGTTCCGCCATGAACCGGTGGATTCCGCTATGGAGAGGTTGGTCGAGGAGGTGCCATTCGAGGCTGGATTCGTGGTTCCATTCGCTGTATTGACCGATCTCGGCACCCATGAAGAGGAGCTTTTTGCCGGGATTTGCGTACATGTTGGCGAGGAGGGCGCGGAGGTTGGCGAAACGTTGCCATTCGTCGCCGGGCATTTTTCCGAGGAGGGAGCCTTTGCCGTGGACAACTTCGTCGTGGGAGAGCGGGAGGACGAAGTTTTCCGAGAAGGCGTAGACGGTGCGGAAGGTGAGCTGGTTTTGATGGAATTTTCGGTAGATCGGGTCCTGGGAGAAGTAGGCGAGGGTGTCGTGCATCCAGCCCATGTCCCACTTGCCGCCGAAACCGAGTCCACCCAGATAGGTGGGGCGGGAAACGCTGGGCCAGGCGGTGGATTCTTCGGCGATCGTCTGGATGTGCGGGAATTCCTGATACAAGACGGAGTTGAATTGTTTAAGGAATTCGATCGCTTCGAGGTTTTCGCGTCCGCCGAAACGATTCGGGATCCATTCGCCTTCTTTGCGGGAATAATCGAGGTAAAGCATTGAGGCGACCGCGTCGACGCGGATTCCGTCGATATGGTATTTATCGAGCCAGAACATGGCGCTGCTGATGAGAAACGCGCGGACCTCGTGGCGGCCGTAGTTGAAAATGTAGCTTTGCCAGTCGGGGTGAAAACCTTGGCGAGCGTCGGAATGTTCGAACAAATGCGTGCCGTCGAAATAAGCGAGGCCGTGTTCGTCGCTCGGGAAATGCGAAGGGACCCAATCGAGGATGACGCCGATTCCGTGCTGGTGCAGGTAATCGACGAGAAACATGAAATCTTGCGGCGACCCGAAACGGCTGGTTGGCGCGAAATAGCCGGTGGTTTGGTAGCCCCAGGAGCCGAAGAACGGGTGCTCCATTACCGGAAGAAATTCGACGTGGGTAAAGTTTAGGCGGTTGAGATACTCGGCGAGTTTCGGCGCGAGTTCGCGGTAGCTGAGGTAGCGGTTTCCTTCTTCGGGAACGCGCATCCAGGAGCCGAGGTGCATTTCATAAATGGACATCGGGCGGTCGAGCCGGTTGCGCTCGCGGGCCTGATTCATCCAGTCGGCGTCCTGCCAATCGTATTGAAGATCCGCGACGATTGAGCCGGTGGAGGGGGATTGTTCCTGGCAGAATCCGAATGGATCGGTTTTGTCGACGCGGTACCCGTTGTGGCGTGACGAGATGTAGTATTTGTAGGTCGAGCCAACCGGGACGTTGGGGATAAATGCCTGCCAAATTCCGGAGCTTCCGTAAGGTTGGAGCGGGTGGCTTTGTTTGTTCCAGCCGTTGAACTCGCCGATGACGGAAACCGATTCCGCGTTGGGCGCCCAGACGCTGAAATGGACGCCGTGTTGTCCATCGCGGGACATGCAATGCGCGCCGAGTTTATTGTAGAGGCGGTAGTGCGTCCCTTCGTTGAAGAGATGGACGTCGTCGTTGGTCAGCGGTTGGTAGTCGCAAGTGGAATAGTTGGCCATGGCGCGGAGGAAGAGTTTTGGATTGCGGATCTCGGATTTTGGATTGATCGAGTGGCTGTCGCGGGCGATGAGACGGACTTGTTTTTAACGTCGGTCCAGAAGTTGCAGAACTCCCTGGAGCGGGATTTTCACCCAGTCGGGACGGTTGTTGAGTTCGTATCGGAGTTCGTAGAGCGCTTTCTCCAAGAGGCTGGCATACAGTAATGTAGCAAAACCATCGTCGGAATCCGGAACGAGTTCGTAGTCGCGGACGCCGTCGACATAGGAGCGGAGAAACGCGGTGGAAACCCATTCGTACCAAAATTGCGCCCACGGCTCGAGGTGGTCAATCCGTTCCGGCGGAATGTTGCCCATTTCCATGTATCGGAAAAGTCCGGCGTGGGCGGCGTAGTGGAAGGAGCGGATCATGCCGCCGACATCGCGCAAAGGCGGACGTTTTATCCGGCGGGCGCTGAGCGAGCGGGCGGGTTCGCCTTCGAAATCGAGGATGATGAAATCTTTTCCGGTGTAGAGGACTTGGCCGAGATGGTAATCGCCGTGGCAGCGAATGCGCTTGCTGCGTATCGGACGGTCCGCGACGGTCCGGAATTTCTTAATGATTTCGTCGGATCTACCGATCACTTTTTCCGCGTCGGCCACGAGTTCCTCGGGAAGCGTTTTGAGGCTTCGCTTGAGGAGTTGGGTGGTTTGGACGCTGAGGTTGCGCATCGATTGGTAAAGGGAGCGCTGGTAGAAAGGAGTGAACGGCTCCGGCGCGAAATCCTTGTTGTCGTAATCCGAGGCGAGAGCGACGTGGAGTTCCGCGGTCCGTTCTCCGAGTTGGCGCGTGTTCTCGAGATACATTCCGAGAAGTTCGCTGACTTGCTCGGGTAAATCCTGTTTGAGGTCTTTGAAGATTCCTCCTGAACGGGTGGGGACGATGGGAGTTTCCGCCTCCATCGCTTGGATGCGCTCGAAGAAACGGGTGATCGATTCGACGGCGTATTCCCAGGCGTCGCGGCTGTTGGGGACGAATTCGGAGATGATTCCAAGGCTGACCGTTTGATTTTTCGCGCCCTCCAGTTCCAAGGTCCCCGCCAGAGCCGGAACGTGCGGGAATTTCTTTTCCGCGAGAAACCGGTTGATTTCCAAATCCGGATTGATGCCCTCTTCCAAGCGGCGGAAAAGCTTCATGATGAGGCGATCGCCGAAGATGATCGCGGTGTTGCTTTGTTCGGCGCGTCCGAGCGAGGGTTGGAGGGAATCGGCTTCACGTTGGATTTTGCGCAAAAGCGAGGTTCCGCCTGCGACGAGTTCGTAAGAATCTCCGGGTAAACGCTTCTTCTTCGCCGCGGCGGAAAGCAGTGCGGAGCCGAAATTCGGGTTGATGGAGGCGTCGTAGAGGAGGCCGGATTTATTCTTGTTGGAAATCTCCAGCTGGGCGAGAGCGAGGTGCGGGAAATGTTCCAGTGCTTCGTTGCCGCCGGAGGAAAAAGCGAGAGGCAGCAGGTAGTTTTCCGGGTCGTCCTGCACGTATTCAATTTTGAGAAAAACGATGAACGCGGTTTCGCCGGTGAGCGGAACGGGAATCGTTTCGGTGATGGAGATGTTTTTGATGTCCTTCGTTTTGCTGGCGAACCAGCGGCGTTTCGGGACGTAATCCATGAGGATTTTCTCCAGTTTTCCGCGGGAACGCGATTCGCGGAGAACGTTTTCCCAGCGGTCGCGCACGACGAGCGGTTTGCCTTCGGAAAGCGCTTCGAAACGGTCGGTTTCTTCGGGCGACGCGAGAGGTTCCAGCGAAAACCAGTAGAACGCGTGCGGTCCGAGCGTGAGGAAATAAGGATCGTCGGTGATTGGCGGAAATTCCGTGCGACCGAAAATTTCGAGCGGTTGGCAACGATCGTATTCGGAGAGATCGAGCGAAACGGGTTGGACGAAGCGGGAAAGGTTGGCGACGAAGAGGATGGTTTCGCCTTCGAAACGGCGGATGTAGGCGAGGACTTTTCGGTTTTCCGGATGGAGGAATTCCATGGTGCCGTGACCGAAAGCGCGCCAATGTTTGCGGGCGGCGATGAGCCGTTTCATCCACCAGAGCAGCGAATGCGGGTTGCTCCGCTGCGCCTCGACGTTAACCGATTCGTAGTGGTATTCCGGGTCGACAATGATCGGGAGGTAAAGTCCTTGCGGATTCGAGCGGGAGAAACCGGCGTTCTTGTCGGAGCTCCATTGCATCGGGGTGCGGACGCCGTTTCGGTCGCCGAGGAAGACGTTGTCGCCCATGCCGATTTCGTCGCCGTAGTAGATGACCGGAGTTCCGGGGAGCGAGAAAAGAAGGGCGTTGAGGAGTTCGATGCGTTTGCGATCGTTTCCGAGAAGCGGAGCCAGGCGGCGGCGAATTCCGAGGTTGATGCGCGCTTTCGGATCGTGCGCGTACATCCGGTACATGTAATCGCGCTCCTCGTCGGTCACCATCTCCAGGGTCAACTCGTCGTGATTGCGGAGGAAAATCGCCCATTGGCTGGTCGGCGGAATCTCCGGAGTTTGCTCCATGATGTCGACGATCGGAATGCGGTCTTCCATCCGGACGGCCATGAAAAGCCGTGGCATTACCGGGAAATGAAACGCGACGTGACACTCGTCGCCTTCGCCCTCGCCAAAGTAAGCGACGGCGTCTTCGGGCCACTGATTGGCTTCGGCGATCAGCATGCGGTCTTCGAAGTTATCGTCGACGTGCTTACGGAGTTTTTTGAGAAACGCGTGGGTTTCGGGAAGGTTTTCGCAATTGGTTCCTTCTCTTTCGTAGAGGTAAGGAATCGCGTCGAGCCGGAGACCGTCAACTCCCATGCCGAGCCAGAAATCGAGGATTTTTAACAACTCCTTGTGGACTTCGGGATTGTCGAAATTCAGGTCGGGTTGGTGGGAATAAAACCGGTGCCAATAGTAGGCGTTGGCGACCGGATCCCAGCTCCAGTTGGATGTTTCGAAATCTTTGAAGATGATGCGCGCTTCTTTGTATTTCTTGTCGTTGTCGTTCCAGACGTAGAAATCGCGCCATTTGGTTCCAGGTTTCGCGCGGCGGGAACGTTGGAACCACGGATGCTGATCGGAGGTGTGGTTGATGACCAGTTCGGTGACGACCCGGATTCCGCGCCGATGGGCTTCGCGGAGAAAACCGCGGAAATCGGCGAGCGTGCCGTAGGATGGATGGATCGAATAGTAGTCTGCGATATCGTAACCATCGTCACGCAAAGGAGATGGGTAAAATGGGAGAAGCCAAAGCGTGGTGATTCCGAGATCTTGCAGGTAATCGAGTTTGGTCGTTACGCCCTTGAAATCGCCGATGCCGTCGCCGTTGCTGTCGAGAAACGCGCGGACGTGGCATTGGTAGATGATAGCTTGCTTATACCAAAGCGGTTCCCGTTCGAGAGTGGCCTGTTTTTTCTTTTTAACCATGGAGAAAGGCGGTGCGCGGCGCTTTACATGAAATAATCGAAATCATGCTCTGTCCGGATGCGACGGCGAATGCGGAAAATGTGTCCCGGGACGAAGTTCGGGTTTAGTTCAAAGTAGTTGCGATTTCCGTGCCAAAGATAGCGGGCACCGGTAAGTAAGTCGTGAACCTGGAAAGATTCGGCCACGGGAATTTCGTTTTGGGCGAAATTCAGGTCCATCCAGCCGGTTTGGGTGTGATGCGGATCGAGGTTGATCAGCATCAGCAGGAGGTTTTGCCGGTCGGGCGTGTGCTTGCTGTAGGCGATAACCTGCTCGTTGTCGGTCGGGTGAAACGTGAGGGTTTCGTTGCTGTGGAGGGCGGGGTTTTCGCGACGGATTTTGTTCACCCGGGAAATCAATTCCGTAAGGTTGTCCGGAGAATCGAAGTTCCATTGCTTGATCTGGTATTTCTCGGAATCGAGATATTCCTCGCTGCCAATCTCGCGGGCGACGGAATCGCAAAGTTCGAAAGCGGGACCGTAAATCCCGTAACTCGCGCCGAGCGTGGCGGCGAGAAGGAAGCGGACCATGAACCCGGGACGGCCGCCGTATTGGAGATACTGGGGGAGTATGTCGGGGGTATTTGGCCAGAGATTCGGACGGAAAAAGTCGGAAACCGGCGGACGGATCAGCTCGTTCATGAACTGCTGGATCTCGTG
>CAZJCL010000032.1:0-2398 GCA_964544025.1 uncultured Opitutales bacterium
TCCCGGAAATGAAAAACCTGCACGCGGTTCGCGGTCGTCGCGGCGCCGTTTCCCGCGAAAAATTGAATCGTCAATTGTCCGTTGAATTCCGGATCCGCCGGTTCGCGAAACAGAAAACTGAAGGTGACAATCTCGTCCGAAAACATCCGCGTCGCGCCGAGAACGAGAGAGGCGTTGGCGACCGGATCGCGATACGCGAGAAACCGGTTCGCCGTTCCCTCGCCGAAGAAATTCTCCGTATCCCGCTCGATCCGCAGCGAATGCTCCGGAGAAGGAAGCGACTTGCTTCGCCACGGCGGAACCGCCGGTTCGCCGCCCAATGGCGCGGAATCGAAGCGGTCCTGAAAAAGAATCCGCGGCGAAGCGGAAGCGTTCGTCGCGATGGCGGCGAATGCGGCGACGAAAAACCAGAGGAGCAAGCGAAGCATAAACGACGAAGTTAGCCGCTGAAGTTTCCGCCGGAACGGTCCTGTCTGTCAACTTGCGCGGAGACATCGGAAACACGAAAAGCGAGCGGGCTGGATTTTCCGCTTGGGAATTGTCATAAACCGCCCATGGAAACGCAGCGGAAGGATTTGCCGGTAGTCGTTATTACGGGAGCGAGCCAGGGATTGGGGGCGGCGATTGCGCGGGCTTTTGCGGAGCGCGGGCCGTGCCGGTTGGCGCTTTTGGCGCGGCGGAAAGACGAGCTGGAAACCGTAGCCAGCGATTGCCGGACGCGAAACGGCGTCGAGGCGATCACCGTGGTTTGCGATGTTTCCGAGCCGGATTCCGTCCAAACCGCCGCGAGCGAAATCCTCCGCCGCTTCGGCGCGGCCGATGTTTTGGTGAATAACGCCGGCCATTTTCACGCCGCGGGTTTTCTGGATTTTTCCGTCGAGGATTTTGACCGGCAATTGGCGGTGAATTTGCGGAGCGTGTTTTTGGTTTCGCGCGCGTTCGTTCCCGGAATGATCGAGCGGGGGAGGGGCGATATTATCAACATCGGGTCGACCGCCGCGCTTCGGGCGCATCCGGGCGGCACCGGATATTGCGCGGCGAAATCCGGAATGCTCGGACTCACGCGGGTGATGCAGGCGGAGTTGAAATCGAAGGGAATTCGCGTCACGGCGGTGCATCCGGGCGCTGTGGCCACGCCTTCGTGGGACGGTTCGGGAGTTCCGGAAGAGAAGATGATGCCGGCCGAGGATGTCGCCGCGGCGGTGGTCGATCTCACGCGACTTTCCCGGCGCACGTTTTTGGAAGAGCTGATTCTGCGTCCGATGAACAGCGATATGTGAGTTCGCGTTTTCGAAAAAATTGCCTGCTTTTCGCGAATCGTCATTTTCTTCCTCATGAATCGAGAAACCGGCCTTTCCGTTCCCCTGTATCGCACGCTTCGCGACCGCCCGCTGCGGATTTTGCTCATCGGCGCGCATCCGGACGATGGCGAGGTGAAAGCCGCCGGCACGGTCGCGCTTTGGACGGATCAAGGGCACGAGGTCAAAATCGTTTCCGTCACCGACGGCCGTTGCGGACATCATGAGATGGATCCGGATTCGCTCGTTCAACGCCGAAAACAGGAAACGCTCGCAAGCGCGAAAATCCTCGGCGCGACCGATCTCGTTCTCGATTTTCCCGACGCGGCGCTGGAGGCGGGGATCGCGGAGCGCAAGGAGATCGTCCGGATCATTCGCGAGTTCCGCGCGGATATGGTGATCACGCACCGCCCGAACGATTACCACGCCGATCATCGCTACACATCGCTGTTGGTGCAGGACGCCTCGTTTTTAGTTACCGTTCCGCATTTTGTTCCGGAAGCGGCGAGACTCGAAACGATGCCTATCTTCCTCTACTTCCAGGACACGTTTCAATTTCCCGCTCCGTTTCATCCGGATGTGGTGGTCGACATCGATTCCGTCGTGCATCGCAAAACCGATTCCCTCCACGCGATGCCGTCGCAATTTCTCGAATGGCTTCCGTGGAACGCCGGAATCTCAGAGGAAATTCCGGCCGACGGAACCGCACAAAAAGATTTCATCCGCCGCCATTTTCAAACGCGCGACGAAGCCGTCGCCGACCGGTTTCGCGAATGCCTGATTGAAACTTACGGACAGGAGAGGGGCGCGAAGGTGCGGGCAGCCGAAGCTTACCAACTCTGCGAATACGGAAGTCGGCCTAATCCGGAAGAACTTCGTGCGCTGTTTCCGCGCTGATCATTTCACCAGTTCCTGGTATTGCGGAAACCGGGGCAGAAACGTTCCCGAGATGTAGGGGCAAGTCGGAATCACGCGCAGGTTTTCCTGTTTCGCGTATTCGAACGCGGCGATAAGAATACGTCCGGCGTGCGATTTCCCCCGTTCCGCCGGAGGAACAAAAACATGGGCGAAATCGACCGTAACGCCTTTTCGCCGGTAAG
>CAZJCL010000032.1:2498-15806 GCA_964544025.1 uncultured Opitutales bacterium
GTTTTTCCCGCGCAAATGCTTTACGATCTCGCGGTGTTCGCGCTCGGTTTCCGCGTAGTCGTCGATGTATTCCCGGGATTGCCCGAGACGAAGGTGAAAAAGCGGCACGTGACTCGAATGGTAAGCGCGGACGAGTCTCTGATTTCCCGACGCCGCGACCAGCAATTCGTGAAACCGCCGATCGGCTTCGCAGGCGCCGGTGTGATATCCTTTGCGAACCATTTCGGCGAAGTCGTCGCAAGTTTCCTCCAGAAGCGCGAGGTCTGGCTCGGCGATCCGCTCCGCCGCCATTTCCAGCGCCGCGACCTCGATCACTTCGCGAACCTGACGAATCTCGCGCACATCCTTCGGCGTCATCGGCGCCACGAAATACCCGCCCTTTTGCCCTTTGATCAGAAGACCTTCGCCATACAAACGCGTGAGCGCTTCGCGGATCGCGGGACGGCTGACCCGGAGCCGCTCGGCCCAATGTTCCTCCTTCAATCTTTCTTCGGGACGAATCTCCAGGATAAGAATTTGCCGGCGCAATTCCGCATACGCTTCTTCGGATTGAGTCTTCATGCTGTGGCGTTCCCTAGAGATAGCCAAACGCCCGACCCCGGCAAGGAAAAGCTGGACGCGGAAATCGCGCCGGCCGCGGCCTCTGCCTCACTTCGCGAGAGCCGCCTCGAATTTTTCGAGCGTTTCCTCGATATCCGCGACCGTGTGCGCAAAGGAAATACTTCCCTGCTTGATCGGAAGAGGAAACTGGTAAACTCCGGCGTTGATGAGCGAGCGCCGCAATTTCGCGTCGAAATCGAAATCGTGATTCTCCGCGATGTCGTGGTAATCCCGCGGCGCATGATCCATGAAATAAAGGCAAAAGGCCGAACCTTGTCGCACGAAGCAAGCGGGACGGCCGAAGCTGGCCAAGATTTGGTTGATGCCATCTTCGAGCATTTTTCCGAGTCTCTCCGTGTGCTCGTAAACGCCCGGCGAATCCGTTTCCGCCAGTTTCTTTACGGTCGCGATCGCTGCGGCGAGACCAACCGGATGCGCGTTGTAAGTTCCGGCAATCAACACGCGTTTCGTCGGATCCGGATGCGAGAAATAATTCATTAAGTCGGCGCGTCCGCCGATGATGCCGAGCGGATATCCGTTGGCCACCGCTTTTCCGAACGTGGAAAGATCGGGCATCACGCCGGAGATTTTCTGGAAACCGCCTAGCCCGTGTCGGAAGCCGGTTTTCACTTCGTCAAAAATTAGGAGGAAACCGAACTCGTCGGCCAGGGCGCGCAAACCTTCAAGGTATCCCGGCAGCGGTTTCACCACGCCGATGTTTTGCAGAATCGGTTCGAGAATCAGGCAGGCGATCGGATGACGTTCCGCCACGTGCCGAACGGAATCGAGATCGTTGAAATTGACGACATGGACCTGCCGTTTCTGCGCTTCCGGAATTCCGGCTGAGATGGCGTCGAACGGATATTCGCCCGGTGAGCGGCGTGGGCCGACGGTTTCCAGTTTGCTGATCACGTTGGCGGCGACCGCGTCGTGCCAGCCGTTGTAACCGCCCTGCATAATGATGACGTCGTCGCGTCCGGTGTGCGCCCGGGCGATGCGGATGGCGTGGAAAGTCGCTTCGGAGCCGGTGTTCGTAATCTGGATTTTATCCACCGAGGGAATATGCCGGCAAATCAGTTCCGCCAATTCGCCCTCGCGCTCCGTCGGCCCCGCGCCCATGAGCACGTGATCCTCGTCGATCGCCGCGCGAACGGCGGCGTTGATGTCCGGATCATTATGGCCGAAAAAATTGGCGGAAAATCCGGCTTGGTAATCGATGTATTCGTTGCCGTCGATATCCCAAACCCGGCTTCCCCGACCGCGTGTGAAGCAGATGTTCGGCTCGACCTTCCGGTTGAGGGAAACTACTCCTCCTGGAATCCATTTCTCGTTCTTTTGAAGTATCGCCGCCGATTGGGCAGTGTTGGTAATTGGTATGGTGATTTGGCTTGGCATTTCACTTTTGGGCGTGAACCGCATTTGTAAGTGTGTGGGGAATGACTGGGTCTGTTGAAAATTGTCTTGCCTCTACGTTGCCATAACCAGAACCTGCTTCAAGCTTTTTGTATACATTTCGGCGGTGAAATCGTTTCTATCTCTCCGAGCCCGCCGGGATCGCCTGCTCTCGTTCCAGATTAATAGTTATGACCAACCTCGACACGATCACCCTCCATTTCTGGGATTACGCTGTTTTCATTGGGTATCTTTTGGCGCTCAGCGCGGTGGGGATCTGGGTCGGGCGGAAGCGGAAGGAGAAGGCGGAGGACTACTTTTTGGCGGGGCGCAACTTGCCGTGGTATGTCGTCGGGACCTCGTTTATCGGTTCCAATATCAGCACAGAACACTTTATCGGAATGGTGGGGGCGGCGTTCGTGTTCGGGATCAGCGTGTCGCTGGCGGAATGGGGTAATGTGCAGTCGTTCACGCTTCTGATCTGGTTTTTCATTCCATTTCTGTTGGCCACTCGGGTCTTCACGATTCCGGAGTTTTTGGAGCGGCGGTTCAATTGCACATTGCGCACCTCCTTCGCGGTGGTGACGATTATCAGCAACATCGTCGCCTTCCTGGCGGCGGTTCTTTATGGAGGCGGAATCGCGTTGAGTGCGCTTTTCGGTTGGGAGCTTTGGTTCGCGATTCTCGTGCTCGGGCTCTTTGCCGGAGCCTGGGCGATTTACGGGGGATTGTCGTCCGTCGCCTGGACCGACTTTCTGACAGTTGTCGTAATGATCATCGGTGGTCTCACCGTGACGCTGCTGGGACTTTACGCGCTCTCGGGCGAGGAGAATTCGATCGTCGAAGGTTTCAAGGTCATGATCGAGCGCAACAAGGCCGACAGCGGAATCTGGAGAGAGGCGGTGGAGAGGAATGCGCAGATGCTTTCCGGGCGCGACGAGTACAACCGGCTTTCGGTGATTCAGCCTGCGACGCACATCGTGACGCCCTGGCCGAATCTGATCTTCGGGTTCCTGTCGGTAAGCATCTGGTACAACGTGATTAACCAGTTCATGATTCAACGTGTGCTGGGGGCCAAGAACATGTATCACGCGCGGATGGGGATTATTTTGGCCGGCTATTTGAAGATATTCATGCCGGTGATTGTGGTGCTGCCTGGCCTGATTTTCTTCGCGATGCGGCCCGAGATCATGCTCCTTCCGTGGGATGAAATTCGGCCGGAGGCGGATAAAGGCTACATCACGATGATCCAGGGATTGGTCCCGATCGGTCTCACCGGGCTGTTTTTGGCCGCGTTGTTTGGAGCGGTTCAATCGACCGTCAATTCCGTCATCAACTCGACGGCGACGGTTTTCACGCTCGATATTTACAAGCGAATCTTCAGGCCGGACGCATCCGAAAGGCATTGCGTGATTTTGGGTGTCGTTTCTTCGGTCATCATCATGATCATCGCCATCCTTTTGGCCAACAGCATCGAAGCGATTGGCGGTGCGATCGGCGGTGGCTTGTTCGTTTACATCCAGACGCTCTACGCTTTTTTCGCGCCTCCCTTCGCGTCGATTTTCCTGCTCGGAATCCTTTCGAAGCGGATCAATGGCACCGGAGCGACCGTGGCCGTCATCGGCGGATTTCTGTTGGGAATCGGCATGAAACTGTATGTGGAATTTGATCCGGATCACGTCCGGTGGCTGGCTCCTTATTCCATGCAAGCGATGGTGAATTGGACCTTCTGCACCGTCACCTGCATCGTTGTAAGTCTGCTTACGCCTCCCCCGGCCCCGGAAAAAGTGACCGACGAAATCACCTTCAATTGGAGGAAGCTCAACATTTTCGACGATTTGGGGAGTCCGTGGTACAAGAACGTCGTGTTCTGGTGGGGCCTCTTTGTCGTGATCGTGCTCGTTCTGGTGGTTCTGTTTTCTCCGTGGGGTCCTTGGATCTGACGGTGTTGCGGAAAACAGTTTGAAAAACTGCTTGCACCGGATCGCCAATTACGTCTACATTTTCGGCGTAACCTCGAATACGCTCTGAAGCACTGCTGAAATTCTGCCGAACCCTTTGGTCCATGAACCGAGGCTCAATCCAACTCAACCCTCCAAAACCGGACGCCCGAAAACCATGAATTATTCAGACGACCTCCCTGAAAACCTGTCCCGCCGCAACTTCCTTGTCAGAGCCGGTCTCCTTGCCGGTGCTTCGATGTTTGGAATGACACAACTTGCGCGAGGGAAGGCGGAGAAAGTTATTCCCGGTTTCGAGGAAGCGCCGGTAGATCCGAACGCTTCGCAGGATTGGCAGCCGTTTTCGGACCGGAAAATCCGGGTCGGAATTGCCGGTTTTGGCTACTGCCGATTCGGCGCGCTTTTCGGTTTCCAGGATCATCCGAACGTGGAGATTGTCGCGGTAAGTGACCTTTTTCCCGACCGGTGCGCGAAACTGGCGGAAGCGTGCCGTTGCGAGAAGACCTATCCGTCGTTGGAGGAGATGGTGAAAGACGACCGTATCGAGGCGGTTTTTGTTGCCACCGATGCCCCTTCGCACGCGCGGCACTGCATTGCGGCGCTCAAGCATGGAAAGCACGTCGCGTGCGCGGTTCCGGCGGCTTTCGGATCTTTGGAGGAGGCGCAGGAGCTTTTCGAAACGGTCAAGAAGACGGGCCTCACCTACATGCTGTTCGAGACGTCCGTGTTTCGCGAAAACCACTATGCGATGCGGCAGATATACAACGCCGGCGGTTTCGGGAAAATCCTCTATTCGGAGGGGGAGTATTATCATTTCATGCCCGAACCTCTCCCGGGTTATAAGGATTGGAGAGTCGGTTTGCCGCCCCAATTTTATCCGACGCACTCCAACGCCTACGGGACCGCTGTGAACGGATGCAGTTTTACCGAAGTGAGCTGCCTCGGAATGCCCAGTAAACTCGAGCACTTTCAGCCCGGGAACAATGTTTACAAAAACCCGTTCGGCACGGAGATCGCGTTGTTCCGAACCAGCGACGGCGGCACGTCGCGAATGGCGGTGAGCTGGGACACTGCCGGACACGGGACGGAAAACGGCCGGATCCGCGGCGAAAGAGGATCCTATTTCGGCAAGTATGCCGGGCTGGAGAAATCGCTGCCAAGTGTGAAGCGTCCGCCGCTTCCGCCGGGCGTTTCTGGGGGCGGTCATGGTGGCTCGCACGGCCAGCTTATGAGTGATTTTGTCGATGCAATTCTTCGGAACCGAAAGCCGCTCGTGGATATTGTTTCCGCCCTCAACATGTCAGTCGCGGGGATCGTTGCTCATCAGTCGGCCCTGAAAGATGGGGAATGGCTGAAGATTCCTCAGTATAAGTTGTAAATGTTCTTCTTTTGGAGTGCGAAGCATCTAACTTATTCGAAATAGGTGTTACTCCGACTTGTGTCGGCGAAGACATAACCAGAAAAAAATGCGAACCCTAAAATCAATGAAACATATGTGCCTGCTAAACATTAAAAATACAGTCGCTCAGGGCGCGGCTGTCATAGTCGCGTTATCGGCCTTTGCTATGTCTGCCGGGATCGCCTCGGGGCAGGAAACCATGGTAGATATTACGTTGGAACGATCTGATGATCTGACCGGCTGGGAATCGACGCCAGTGACTGGTAGCATGATTAATTCTGACGGTGCTATTCTGCTGCCTATGGATAAACAAGCTGAGTTTTATCGTTTAAAGGTGACTACCATTGTCGTTCCTCCTCCTCCAGCCCCGGAAGGATTCGCGCTGATCCCGGCGGGAAGTTTCATAAGAGGATTCGCGGAGGGTAGTGCGCATGAGCAACCGGCACGTTCGATATTTGTGTCTGATTTCTACATAGCGCGAACCGAGGTGACCAAAGAACAGTGGGATCTCGTTGTCGCGTGGGGGTGGAATAATGGCTACTCCGACCTTCCTCTTGGGGAAGGAAAGGGGCCCGACCATCCGGTCCAGATGGTGAATTGGTTTGATGTCGTGAAGTGGCTGAACGCGTGGAGCGAAATGGAGGGACGCACTCCTGCTTACACGCTTGGTACCGATGTCTACCGCACGGGCACTGGTGACCCGGCAACCGATTTTTCCGGCAATGGTTATCGTCTGCCTACGGAGGCGGAATGGGAGAAGGCGGCTCGCGGTGGCTTCGAGGCCCGCCGTTATTCTTGGTGGGAAAATGTTATCACGGCGGAACATGCCAATGTTCTCGGAACAGTAGCCACGACGGAGGCGGTTCCTCGCACTCTCCCAGTCGGGTCGTTTCTGCCCAATCATTACGGACTTTACGATACGACCGGAAACGTTTGGGAATGGGTGAACGATTGGTACAGCGCGACCTATTATGGCGAATCTCCCGAGGCGGATCCGCGTGGTCCGGACGTTCCCAACCCTGATAACCGCCGAATTTTTCGCGGAGCGGCTTGGAACAGCCGAGGCTCAGACCAGGCCCGAATTTCATTTCGTTACTCCAATCCTCAGGACGGATTTTTCAATAGTGTTGGGTTCCGGGCGGCATACAGCGCGGTTGAATAAACTGTTCTCGAGTAGCGTCTCCTCCGGAAGCTTGCGCGCGGGCCTTGCTGCCGGAGGAGATCAAGTTCTACAATTATTGTCGTTCGTTCGGACGGGGACAGAACTGCGCCAAAGTAAAAGTTGCATTCGATTTACACCCAATGAAGAACTGCTCCAAATCACACCTCCTAAAGGCTTTTACGCTCATTGAATTGCTTACCGTAATCGCCATTATCGGAATTCTCGCCGCGATTCTCATTCCCGTCGTTGGGAGCGTGCGGGATCAGGCGAGGAGGGCGGCGTGCGCATCCAACATTCGACAATGCGGTCTGGCCTTGAACGCTTACGCGCTGGACAACAACGGAGAACTCCCGCGCTTCAGTCCCGGAAGCCAGTCGCATTTAATTGAATCTCCCGCGCAAGCTCCCGGAGGATTCAACTTCATTGAGGACATGAGAGGATACGTTGGCGATTTCGAAGTTTGGAAGTGTCCCGGATTTCCTGACGCTGCCGCGATCGATGATCCGCGGAACACCACCGCGCAACGCTGGTCCACCTACTTCTATTTCGCAGGCCGTTCGCAACCGGCATTCAGCATCGGTCCCGGATCGATACCAGGAACGCCGTACCGCTTGGATCAGGTCGACGATCCCTCCAGGCGAGTCCTGATGCAGGATCGAATGACAGAAGGAGGAGGATACGGCACATGGATGTTTAACCATGCTTCTGAATCGAAGGAACTAATGACGTTCGAGGGGCAAAACTATTATTCGCTTCAAGTATATACGGGACCTCGAATCTCTGCCGCAGGTGTCAATATCATGTTTTTTGATTTGAGTGTTCGATGGGTTCCGCAGGCGGAGCTCCAGAATGTGGGATCGATGGGCAGCTACCGGCTTTACTCGCTCCGGCCATGGTAACGAAGTGACGATTTCTCCAGAAGGAACTTGCTCTTTATTCGGAGGCGTTCTTCTATTCCATCCGCGCTAATGGAATTATACAAGTGGCTACGCACCTTCCCTTGGTTGTGCGTCGGTCGGTAAATTCTTAACACAATCTATTGAATAAGAAAATGCACGAACTGGTCCCATCTAAATCGCATCGATCAATTTCACGCCGAAACTTTCTGGGAATGGCCGCCGGGGGAGCTTTCGCTTTGGCCGGAGCTTCTTTGATGGGGCAACCGTTGGGGCGGCGGGTTTCTGGAGAAGCGCGGAAGAAGGTTCGCATCGGCGTGGTGGGCGGCCGGTTTGGGGCGACGTTTCATTTTCACCTGCACCCAGATTGCGTCGTCACCGGAGTGAGCGACCTTCTTCCGGATCGGCGGGAACGTCTGCAAAGAGTCTATCGCTGCGAGACGGCTTACGATTCGCTGGAAACGATGGTGAAGGAGGCGAAGGATATTGATGCGGTGGCGATTTTTACCGATGGTCCGTTGCACGCTGAACACACCAGGATGTGCATGGAGCGCGGTTGGCACGTGCTTTGCGCGGTGCCGGCATGTTTTACTCTGGATGAAGCCGCTATGCTGAAGGAGGTGAAGGAGCGGACCGGCATGACTTACATGATGGCGGAAACCAGTTATTACAAGCCGATGGTTATCTCTGCGCGGCAGCATTTTCAGGAAGGCGCATTCGGAAATATTTTTTATACGGAAGCGGAATATCACCACCCGGGATTAGAGGAGCTCTTTGTCGATGCGGATGGAAAGGAAACATGGCGTCGCGGGCTTCCGCCGATGCATTATCCAACGCATTCGACTGCTTACATTGTGGGTGTTACCAGGGAACGATTAACGTCGGTAATGTCTACCGGTTCCGGTGACAAACGTTCCGTATATTGGCCTAATCGTTATGATAATCCGTTCATGAACGAAACGGCTTTCTTCACCACCGATAAAGGAAACGCGTTTCGCATGTCGATCATCTGGGCGGCCGCTGTTCGAGGCGGCGACCGGGGGCAATGGTATGGAACGAAAATGAGTATGTTCAGCGGTTCGCCGAACGGAAAATCTCCGGGCGTGGTGCACGCGAGCACGGAACTGGGGACGGATGACGCGGGCTTCACCGAGGCGGTTGCCGCCTTCGAGCCTTTCGCGCCACCGGAATATTGGAATAGCGAGGAACTGCCGGAAGCGATGCGAGTGAAGAGCGGGCACCAGAATTCCCATACTTTGATTTCGCATGCCTTCATCGAGTCGCTGGTGAATCAGACAGAACCGGAGGTCGATCTTTATGAGGGTCTGGCGATGACCGTGCCGGGAATCGTGGCGCACCAATCGTCGCTCGCGGGCGGAGAATCGAAAAAAATACCGAGCTTCGACAAGGCCTAAGGCAGATGACGAGTTCCTCCACCCAAATCCGATTCGCCATTGCCGGAGCGCGTCGCGGAGCGGCTTACGCCGAATCCGCGGCCACCACGGCCGGACAAGCCCGTCTCACCGCGGTCTGCGATCCTTCGCCGGAGCGGCGCGCTCCGTGGGAGAACACCGGAGTGAAATGCTACTCCGACTTTGAGCAAGTGCTCGCCGACAAGGAAATCGACGCGGTTTGTATCGCGACTCCGGTCGGCCTGCACGCGGAGCAATCGATCGCGGCGTTGCGCGCCGGGAAACATGTTTTATGCGAAGTGCCCGCGGCGGAAACTCTCGCGGAATGCCGGGAGCTGATTCGCGCGGTCGAGGAGACTGGGCTCGTCTACATGATGGCAGAAAATTACTGCTTCATGCGCGATGTGCTGATGGTCGAGGAGATGGTGAATCGGGGAGTGTTCGGGGATCTTATCCATGCAGAAGGAAGCTATCTCCACGATTGCCGGTTTCTGATTTTTGACGACGCCGGATCTTTGAGCTGGCGCGGGGAACGGAAGCGGACGTTGTATCAAAACTGTTACCCGACGCATTCCATGGGGCCGGTGAGCCGTTGGTTGGGAATCAATCAGCGTGATCAATATACGTCGTTGAGTGCCTGGCAGAGCGGCGCGTTCGCGTGCGCGGAATACGTCCGGCGAAACTATGGCGCGGACCACGAGTTGGCGGCGCGGGAAGGCTGGAGAATGCCGGATAGTGTGGTAACGATGTTGCGCACCGAAAAGGGCGCGCTGGTGTATCATCGTTTGGACACGACATCGCCGCGTCCGCATCACGCGAACCGTTACGCGCTTCAGGGGACTCGGGCGTCCTTTACTTCGAACATCGGGCCAAATCTGGAACCGCAAATCTGGATTCAGGATCGGAGTCCGACCACTCGCGACGGACAAGCCGAGGCGTGGGAGCCGCTTTATAAATACGCTGGCGAATTTGAGCATCCGCTTTGGCGGGAGTTCGGCGAGCAAGCGAAGTCGTTCGGGCACGAAGGCGGCGACTTTTTCGTGCTGCGGGAGTTCGTCAACGCGATTGCCGAAACGCGGTCTCCGCGAATCGATGTTTATGACGCCGCGATTTGGTCGTGCATTACTCCTCTGAGTGGGCAGTCGATGCGGGAAGATAACCGGTCCGTGAAGTTTCCCGATTTTGCCCCGACGAAAAGCGTCAGCGGAAAACCCGTATGAAAATCACCGCGATCGAAACTCACGTTTGTCATGCGCGGATGCGCAATTGGATCTTCGTCAAAGTGCTGACCGATCAACCGGGGCTTTACGGCTGGGGAGAAGCGACGTTGGAATGGCACACCCGGGGAGTTGTCGGAAGTATTGAAGACCTGGCGACGCTTCTGATTGGCGAGGATCCGACGCGCATCGAACATCTTTGGCAGATGATGTATCGCCAGCATTTCTGGCACGGAAACGGAATCGTCCGCTCGACCGCGATCAGCGGAATCGATCTCGCTTTATGGGACATCGCGGGAAAAGTGCACGGGGTTCCGTGTCATAAGCTTTGGGGCGGGCCGGTTCGCGATTATGTGCGGACGTATTGTCATCTCGGCGGCGGCAAGATGGAGGATTTTTACGAAACCTCCGCCGATAATGCGAAGCGCTTTGGGGAGTTGGCGGCGCGGGCGGTCGAGGAGGGATTCACGGCGTTCAAGTCGATGGCCGTGCCGGAGACGATGCCGCTGGAAGGATTGAAACCGGTTCGCTATGCCGAGGCTTGCGTCGCGGCGATGCGGAAAGCGGTCGGAGACGAAATCGATATCATGGTCGATTGCCATGCCCGGCCGTCGCCGCGGATGGGATTGCTGTTCGCGAAAGCGCTGGAGCCTTACGGCCTTTATTTTTTCGAGGAACCGTGCTGGCCGGAAACCGTCGACGGAATCGCGGAAGTGCAGCGGGCGGTTTCGACGCCGATCGCGACCGGAGAACGGATGATCGGGCTGCATGAGTTTCGCGAATTGCTGGAAAAGCGGGCTTGCAGTGTGTTGCAGCCGGACATCACGCATTGCGGCGGATTGACGGCGGCGCGGCGAATCGCGGCGATGGCGGAAGCTTACCGGGTCGCGCTCGCTCCGCACAATCCGCAGGGACCGGTGAGCACGGCGGCTTCGCTCGAACTCGGTTTTGCCACGCCTTCCTACATCATTTGCGAGACGGTTCATTCGGATGTGCCGTGGAGGTCGGAGGTGGTGAGCGAAGGTTTTACCGTGGAAAAGGAGGGGCGTATTGTGCGTCCGAATTCGCGGCCGGGACTGGGAATCGAGATCGACGAGGAGGTTGTCAAAAAGCATCCGTTTCAGCAGGAGGTTTTGCAGCGAACGTTTTATCCGGATGGGAGCGTGGGGGACTGGTAGGAGTTTCCGAAATTGATGAAAAACCTCGCGGGACAAACGGCAATCATCAGCGGCGGGCTCGGCGATATCGGCGGCGCGATTGCGCGGGAATTAGCCGGTCGCGGAGCCGATGTCGCGTTGGGCGATCTTCACGAACCGGAATTGGCGACGGCGGCGCTCGCCCGGATTTCCGAGACGGGCGCGAGAGTTCGTTACGATCGCGTCGATGTGACCGATTTTTGCCGTGTTGAAAAATGGATTGCCGATGTCGCGGCGGAGTGGGGGAGACCGGCTTCGTTGATCATTCCGAACGCCGCGATCGTCACGGTCTCGCCAGTCGGCGAAATCACGGTCGAACAGTGGCGGCGGGAAATCGAGGTGAATTTACACGGCGCGTTTTTCATGGCGCAAGCCGCAGGGAAACGGTTGGTCGCGGAGAACCGTCCGGGGCGGATCGTTTTTATCGGGAGTTGGGCCGCGCACGCGCCGCATCCCGCGATGCCCGCGTATTCCGTGGCGAAAGCCGGTTTGCGGATGCTTTGTCAATGCATGGCACTCGAATGGGCGCCGCACGGGATTCTGGTGAACGAAGTCGCGCCGGGTTATGTGGACGCCGGTTTGAGCGGTAACGGTTTTAAGAAGGAGCCTGCGCGCCGCGAAAAAGCGAAAGCGAAAGTGCCGACCGGAAAATTGATCGCATCCGAGGAAGTCGCTCTTCAAGTGGCCCATCTTTGCGATCCGCGAAATAATCAGATGACCGGCACCGTTCTTCTCATGGACGGCGGACTTTCGCTGGTCAACCCGGCGTCGGTGAGGGAGGAAGCGCGATGACGGCTTCGGCGTTTCCGCTGCGAGACCGGCATCGCGGATTTTCCGGAATCATCGGACTCGCCCGGCGCGAAATCACGCCGCCGCCCGGAATTTACGCGCGGCAATGGGGAGCGGCGGAGACCGACGTGGCGGAAGGGATTCACCGGCCGCTGGAATTGACCGCGTTTTATTTTCGGGAAAAAGCGGGCGGAGAGCCGTTGCTTTTGGTGGCGATGGACGGGTTTATGTTTCGCGACGCGACGGACGAGTTCGCAATCCGGAAACCGCTGCTCGACCACGTTCGCCTCGGTCCGGAACGGCTGCTGTTGAACGTCAGCCACACGCACGCCTCCTGCTCGATTTCGACTTCGGACGCGGAAAAACCGGGCGGCGAGAAAATCGCGGCGTATCTCGAAAAGATCCGCGAGGCCGCGTTGGAAGCCGCCGTGGAAGCCGAAAAATCGGCCGGGCCGGGTTCCCTCGAATGGACGCACGGCCGCTGCGCGCTCGCCCGCAATCGGGATTTTCGCGAGCCGGAAGCGGAGCGTTTTGTATGCGGTTTCAATCCGTCCGAAACGGCCAACGACACGGTTTTGGTCGGAAGAATTACCCGCAATTCCGATGAGAAAGTGATCGGTGTTTTGGTTAATTATGCGTGTCATCCGACCACGCTCGCTTGGCAGAACCGGCTCGTTTCTCCCGATTTCGTGGGAGCGATGCGCGAAACGATTGAGCGGGAGATCGGTGCTCCGGCGGCGTTTCTGCAAGGCGCTTCCGGAGAACTCGCGCCGCGCCGGCAATATACCGGAGATCTCGAAATCGCCGACGCGAATGGGCGCGAACTGGGATTCGCGGTTTTGGCAGCGCTCGCCGGGATGCTTCCGCCGCGCTCGGCACTTTCGTTTCGGGGCGTGCGGGAATCGGGGGCGCCGCTCGGCATCTGGGAAATCGAAAAAACAACCGCGGGAGAAACGCTCGACGCGCGGATGGATTTTGTGGATTTGCCCCTAAAGCCGCAACCATCCGAAGAGGAGATCCGGGCCGAACTGGAAACCTGTCGCGACCGGGCGATCCAGGAAAGGCTTTACCGAAAACTGCTTCGCAACCGCCTGCTCGGTTCCGGGGAAACAAACCGGTTTCCGTTTTGGACGTGGCGTCTCGGGGACGCGGTTTTTGCCGGACACAGTTCGGAAGCGTATTCGATTCTTCAGACGGAATTGCGGGAAAAATTCCACGATCATCCGGTGGTTGTGATGAATTTGACCAACGGCGCTTCTCTCGGATACATCTATCCCGCCGATA
>CAZJCL010000033.1:0-15764 GCA_964544025.1 uncultured Opitutales bacterium
CGGAAGCTGCGAATTTTCCGAACACGCAATCCGAAGTCCTCGCACTTCCCCTCCGAAACCACCGGAATACCACACAAAAAAGCCGCTCCCGGAAATCCGAGCGCGGCTTTCTTTCTTCAATTTAATCTTCTAAATTTCCAGCGCTTACCGGCTTTCCTCGCTGATCCGCAGCCGGAAAAAGGCCGTTTCCGTCGCGGGCATCCGCACGAAAATCCGGATTAGCTCCCGTCCTTCGCGCGTTTCGTAATTCCGCGTCACCAACTCTTCCGGCACCGGCGCCCACGACCGCAAATCCTCCGAATACTCCAGCGCCCACAACCACGGATACAATTCCCAAACCGCCAATTCCAGCGAAACGCCTTCCGCTCCGCGCTTCACTTCCAGCGGATTTCTCCCGGCCTCCGCCGCGAACGGATTCCGGTCCGCCAGCAAATGCTCGATCAGATCCAAAACCCCGTCTCCATCCGAATCCGTTTCCGTGTCCCACGGCACCGGCTCCCAAGCCGGACCTTCCTCAAACGTCGCCCAAATCCACCGATCCCGGTCCATCGTCACCACCAGCGTCTCGTCCTGTTCACGCCCCTCCGGCACATCGCCAACCCAGCCCGCGAACCGCCAGCCATGATCCGGCTCCGCCCGTAAAATCGCCGATTCTCCTTGGAGAAAATGTGCCTCGATCGGCAAAAAGGACGGGCAAAAGACGTCAGGTCTTGACTCTTGACAAAACCAGTCGATCAACAGCTTTCGCGCCTTCCTTGGTTACGAGGAGTCGGCTGGCGAATTGACTGGCGGAAGCCGGTTGGCCCATTTGAAGACGATCAGACAGCCAAGCATTGGACACGGAGGTGCTCCTTTTCATGGCTGCGGCGAGCAGAGCTTTTTCGTATGCCGATTTCCGCGGCGGCAGGTTGTTGAGATCAATTTTGGCTCGCCGGGAAAATTCCTGCAATTGCTCCTCCCATGCGATCATTCTTTCCTCCCGAACAGCGTCTGCTTCAAGTCCCTCATAACGCCCCCTGTCGATCGCCGCCCCTCGCTCGGCAGCCTCCTTCCGCATCGCGGCTTTGAATTCTCTACCACCAATGCACCACCCCCGACTCATGCGCTCCGCCACGAGCTCCTTTCGAGTGGGTTCGTCGGTCGCCAGAAACTCAAGATATTCCTGATATTTCCTCCATCCGGTGCGATTGTCCGGAAGATTCCCCGCTTCCGAAAGAACGACGCTGCTTTCCAGCCACTCCGGGCGCTTTCGCTGCGCAAACTTCGGCAAGCTACTCAACGGGTAGTTCACGACCTTCTCCGGCGGCACGATTCTCGCCCTCACCGGATTCAGGTGAATGTAATGGCAAACCTGCGCCAACGGATGCCCCGGTTCCACCAGCAATCCCTTGAAGCGCCCTTGAAAGGGCCTTCCCGCCAACCTCCGAAAAGCGTTATAGCGCCGAATCCAGGTGCCCTGCAGCCACTTCATTCCCTCGCTCAAATTTGGCTCCGTTATCTCGAGCGCCAAATGAAAGTGATTCCGCATGATGACATAAGCATGCACCCGCCACCTATAACGCAAAACAGCCTCCTCCAAGACCCGCTCAAAAGCCTCCGCGCCACCGCCCTCGAACAGGTTGCGCCGATAGTTACCCCGGTTGATGACGTGATAACAGGCTCCGGAATATTCAATCCGTAACGGTCGTGGCATCTCACCAGTTACAGTCAAGAGCGTCTCGATTGTCAAGAGTCAAGACCTGACGTCCTCCGGCTGTGGACGTCTTCCGGCTCTGTGGACGTCTTTCGGCTCTGCCCGAGGAAATTCGTTTCGCAAATCAGCCACCTTACTTAAGTTCTCGTCAAGGCGACGCGATCAAGGCCAATCTGCCTCCCTACGCTTTCCCGCCCAGCAAATACTCCGGATTCAGCTTCTTCAACGCCGTCGGCACGAACAACCCGTCTTTCCGGATCAACTTCCCGTCGAAGTAGATTTCCCCGCCGCCGTATTCCGGACGCTGGATCGAAACCATATCCCAGTGAACCTGCGATTTGTTTCCGTTCCCAGCCGTCTCATAAGCTTGCCCCGGCGTGAAGTGAAACGATCCCGCGATTTTCTCGTCGAAGAGAATATCGTACATCGGCTCCAGAATATGAGGATTAAAACCGATCGCGAATTCCCCGATGTAACGCGCCCCCGGATCCGAATCCAAAATTTCGTTCAAACGCGTCGTGTCGCTCGAAGTCGCTTCCACGATTTTTCCTTTCGAGAATTTCAACCGGATATCCTGAAACGACCGCCCTTGATAAATCGTCGGAGCGTTATACGCAATTTCCCCCTCCACGCTATCCTTCACCGGACACGAAAAAACCTCGCCATCCGGGATGTTGTGATTCCCCCCGCAAGTAACCGAACCGATCCCTTTGATGGAAAACCGCATATCCGTCCCCGGTCCCTTGATCTCCACCCGGTCCGTCTTGTCCATCAACTCCTTCAGCGCCTTCATCCCCGGCTGCATCCGCGAGTAATCCAGCGTGCAAACCCGGAAAAAGAAATCCTCGAACTCCTCCGTGCTCCGCTTCGCCTGTTGCGCCATCGAAGGCGTCGGCCAACGCAAAACCACCCATTTCGTCTTCTGCACCCGCCAGTCCAGCACCGGCTTCAACACCTTCGACGCCAGCTTCATCTGCTCCGGCGAAACGTCCGAACTCTCAAAAATATTATCCGCCCCACGCACCGCGATATACGCGTCCATCGCCTTCATCCGCTGCAACTCCACCTTCGACGTCACCGCGAATTGCTCCTCCACCCCTTCACGCAACAACTCCCGGCTGATCCGGCTCCGGTGAATCTGCACAAACGGAATCGCCCCCAGCTTCCGCGCCTGACGCACCAGCGCGATCGTCATCTCGTCCGGAATATCGAATGCATCGATCAAGACCTTTTCCCCTTTTTGCAACTTCGTGGAAAAGACCGTGAGAGTTTCCGCCAACCGATCGTAACGTGGATCCTTCATAAAAAAATTGTCCCCTTCCTTCCCAACACCCCTACTTCGCCACCGCCTCGGGCGACGGCAAACGCGAAAAACAAATTCGGGAAACCGCGTCCTCGAAATCGTCCACCCCCGAAATGATATCGATCTCCAGCCGCAAATAATAGAGCGGCAAATCCGTCATCCGCTCAAAGGGCAACCGCACCGCGTCCTTCTCCGTCGTCACCAGATAATCCAGCCCCGCCTCCCGCGCCTGCTCGAAAATCTGCTCCAACTCCTCGTTCGTGAACCGGTGATGATCCAGAAACCGCTTCGTATAAAGCAGGCTCGCCCCGTAATCCCGCAAAAATTTCTCAAAACTCTCCGGCACCGCGATCGCGCTGAAAGCCCCCACTCGCTTCCCCTCCAGCGCCGAAAGCGGCAACCGCTCCTCCCCCCAGACGCTCTGCAAATACTGCGGCCGGTGCGTGCATTCGATGATTTCCGCCTCCTTGTTGTAACGCCGGATCAACTGCTCCAGCTCCGGATCCGGCTCGCCATCCGACTTCGTCAAAAAAATATACGACGCCCGCTTCAAATGCTTCACCGGCTCCCGCAGAATCCCCCGCGGCAACAGCTTCCGGTTCCCAAACGGATTCGTCTTGTCGATCAGCAGCAAATTCAGCCGCCCCTTCAACGGCAAATACTGAAACCCGTCGTCCAGCAGCAACGTGTCCACCCCGTATTTCCGCACCGCGTAGGAACCGCTTTTCACCCGGTTCTTATCCACCAAAACCACCACGCCCGGGAGATTCCTCGCCAACATAAACGGCTCGTCCCCCGCCTCTTCCGAATCCAGCAAAACCTTCCGCCCGTCGCTCACCACTTTCGGCGGCGGCGGTTTTCCATGCGTCAACTTCCGCCACCAGCGCCGCCAAAGCGGATCCGGCTTGCTCTTGTAACCGCGGCTCAAAATCGCCACCTTCCGCCCCCGCTCCGCCAGCGATCTCGCGAATTTCTCCACCACCGGCGTTTTTCCGGTTCCGCCCACCGTCAAATTCCCCACCACCACAACCATGCATCCGAGCGGTTGATCGTGAAAAATCCGTTTCCGGTAAAGCCAAAGCCGCGCCTGCACGATCCCGTTATACAGCAACGACGGCCCATACAGAAATCCGCCCAGAAGCGCCGCCCGCCGTCCCGTCCGTCTCCCGTAGATGACGTCGACCGCGAACTCCGCGAACCTCGCGGACTGACTGTCGATGTAGAGCCGCACTTTTCTGAACATCAAAAGTTCAAAGATAACGTGCGCTCCCAGTCGAAGTCCAATTCTTTCCCCAGATTGACCGGCCTCGCCTCACCCTGAATCCTTGGCGCCTTCCGCGCGTTTTACAGCGAATCCGGCGCGGACCCCGGCTCAGCCGACCGCTTCCGGCTCGCCCGGCGAAATTTTCTTCGCCTCCTTCGCCAACTCTTCCGCTCCCACCTTGTCGTTGAAGAGAATCGCGAATCCAACCATCACCACCACCGCCATCACCGCCGGAACCAGCCAAACGCTTTGCCAATTCACCACCCCCTCAACCGTAAACCGGTCCACCACCCAGCCGGAAAGATTCGAGCCAATGAAGCTCCCCACGCCCAAAGTAACAAAAGCGATAAATCCCTGCGCCGCCGCCCGAATCTGCGGCGAAGCTTTCTTGTCCGTATAAATCTGCCCCGCCACGAAGAAGAAATCGTAGCAAATCCCGTGGATGATAATCCCGATATAAAGCATCGCGACCAGCGACCCGGCGTTCCCGTAAGCGAACAGCCCGTAGCGCACCGCCCAGCAAAGCATCCCCACGAGCAACATTTTCTTCACTCCCAACCGCACAAAGAAAAACGGCATCACCAGCAGGAAGAAAATCTCCGACATCTGCCCCATCGTCATCTTGCCCGCCACATTCTCCATCCCCGCTTCCGTCAAAAACCGGTGCGCAAACGCGTAGTAAAAAGCCAACGGAATACAAATCAGCATTGAGCTCACCGTGAAAACCGCGAAAGACCGGTCCTTCAACATGCTCAACGCGTCCAACCCCAAAACATCCCGCGCGGTCACCTTCTTGCCCGCCGATTGCGGAGGCGTGTCCGGCAGGAAAAACGCGTAAAGCCCCAAAACCACCGACAATCCAGCCCCCATCCAAAGCGTCCCCGGAGTCGCCGCCAGTGGTTCGCCTCCCAACATCATCGCCCCCACCACCAAACCGGCCACGATCCACCCGATCGTTCCCAAAACCCGCACGCCCGGAAACTGTTTCCCCGGATCCTGCATGTGGTGGAAACAGAGCGCGTTGCACAACGCCAGCGTCGGCATGTAGCAGAGCGAATAAAGAATCAAAACCGTGTTGAACGCGAACGGCGTCTTCAGCTGCGAAACCAGGAAAAGCAAAACCGCGCCCGCCAAGTGCAACACTCCGATAATCTTCTGCGTCGCGAAAAACCGGTCCGCCACCATCCCCACAAAAAACGGCGAAATGATCGCTGCGATCGCCGTCGTCCCGTAAGCGAATCCCGTCGCTTTTCCGCTGAATCCCAGCTCCCCGAGATACGTCCCCATCGTAACATACCAGACCCCCCAAATCGCGTACTGGAGGAACATCATCAGAGAGAGTTTCAGACGGAGGGGAGTGTTCATGGGGAGGATTCCGTAAAAGTGCCACCCCACGATGTCAAGTCTCGCGAAACGGACCGAAACCACGAAACGGTTCGAAACACCCGCCCGCATTCCCTTTAATGTTGCAGGCCATAGCCCCTCCGTGAGAAAAGAACGTGTTTCCTGCCCGCGAGTTTCCCGCGGCGATTCTCTCATCTTTCTCGACGCATTATCTATGAAACTTGTCTCCCTCGCCCTCGTCGCCAGCCTCCTCGCCGCCGCTCCCGCGATGGCCGAAAATCAGGATTGGCAAATCCTCTTCGACGGAAAATCCACCTCCCAATGGCGCGGCTTCAAACAAGAAGATTTCCCCTCCGGCGGCTGGGAAGTTAAAAAGGGCGTCCTCACTTCCATCGCCGGCGGCGACCGCGTCGACATCGTCACCCGCGAGAAATTCGCCGATTTCGAACTCGAACTCGAGTACCGCGTCGAACCCAAGGGAAACAGCGGCGTCTTCTTCCGCGTCAGCGAAGAACCCGCCCGCATCTGGCACTTCTCCCCCGAAATCCAGATCCTCGACGACACCCCCAACACCAACCCCCTCCACGCCACCGGCGCGCTCTACGACTTGCTCCCCGCGCGCAACAAACACCTTCGCCCGCCCCTCGCCTTCAACACCCTCCGCATCATCGCCCGCGGAAATAACATCGAACATTGGCTCAACGGCCGAAGAGTGCTGTCCTACGATCTCGACAGCGAGGACGTCCGGGCGCTGATCGCCAAAAGCAAATTCGCGGAGTTCGCCCAATTCGGAAACATCCGCGAGGGCTTCATCGGCCTCCAGCACCACGGCGATTCCGTCGGCTTCCGCAACATCCGGATTCGCCGCCTCGACAGCGCCTCCGCCGACTGATCTCCCATTTTTTCAAAAAAACAGAAACGACTACACGTGAATAAACCTTCCCGCATCAATCGTCGCGATTTCCTGAAAACCGGCTCCCTCGGAGCGCTCGGCCTGCTCGCCGGCACCGCCATCGAACTGAAAGCGCAAACTCCGCCCGCGCGCAAACCGGCCGCCGCCGCTTCCTCCGACACTCCCGCCGGCCCCACCGTCAACTTCGCCATCATCGGCGTCGGCCCGTGGGGACGCGACCTCATCGACACCCTTTCCACCATCCCCAACGCCAACGTCCACACCGTCTGCGAAAGCTACCCCGCCTACCTCCGCCGCGCCACCCGCGCCGCTCCCGAAGCGAAAGCCGTCGAGGATTACCGGCAGGTTCTCGACGATCCGGAAGTGCAAGCCGTCATCGTCGCCACCCCAAGCCACCAACACCGCGAAATCGCCATCGCCGCCCTCCAGGCCGGAAAACACGTTTACTGCGAAGCGCCCATGGCCGCCTCGATCGAAGACGCCCGCGCGATCGCCCAAGCCGCCGCCGCCGCCCAAAAACAAATCTTCCAAATCGGCCAACAACTCCGCGCCAACCCCCAACACCACCACGTTCTCAACTTCTTCCGCACCGGCGCGCTCGGCGATACCCTCATGGCCCGCGGACAATGGCACCGCAAACAGAGCTGGCGCCGCACTTCGCCAAATCGCCAACGCGAAACCGAACTCAACTGGCGGCTCCGCAAAAACACCTCGCCCGGCCTCATGGGCGAAATCGGCGTCCACCACATCGACGTCACTTCCTGGTTTCTCAACGCCCGCCCGATCGCCGTTTCCGGTTTCGGCGGCATTCTCCACTGGAAAGACGGACGCGAGGTCAACGACACCGTCCAAACCGTCTTCGAATACCCGAACGGCGTCACCTTCAGCTACAGTTGCAGCCTCGCGAACTCCTTCGAAGCCGATCACGACATCTTCTACGGCTCCGACAGCGCGATCCTCATGCGCGCCAACCGCGCCTGGATGTTCCGCGAACCCGACGCTCCGCTCCTCGGCTGGGAAGTCTACGCACGCAAAGAGGAATTCTTTAACCAAACCGGAATTTCCCTCGTCGCCGACGCCACGCAGCTTCTCGCGCAAGGCCTGAATCCCTCCACCGATTCCAGCCTCCTCACCACTCCGATCAAAAGCGCGCTCGAAGATTTCATCGTCTGCATCAACGAATCGAAAGCGCCCAACGCCGGCTACAAAGAAGGTTTCGAAGCCACCGTCGCCGCGATCAAAGCCAACGAAGCCACCATCGCCGGCAGCAAAATCGAGTTCAAAGACGAGTGGTTCTCCCTCGCCTAAACCTCTTCGCTTCCCGGTTTCAGCACGCCTGAAACCGGGATTTCCCCAACTCCCGCCATTTCCGTGCCCGCCGAAGAATCCGTTCGCGTTTCCCGTCTCGCCATGGGCACCCGCTTCGAGATCCTCCTCTACGGATCCGGCGAATCCGCTCTCCGCTCCGCCGCCGAAGAAGCGCTGGACGAAGTGGAACGGCTCGAAAAAAAAATCAGCCTCTTCCGCGCCGACAGCACCATTTCCCGCGTCAACGCCCTCGCCGCCGAAGAGCCGGTAAAAGTCGAAACCGACGTCTTCCAACTCCTCCAGGCCTGCCAACGCTACTGGACCCAAACCGGCGGTTTCTTCGACATCTCCATCGGCCCCCTCATGAAGCTCTGGGGCTTTCGCGGCGAAAGAGATTCCGGGCCCACCCCCGAAGACATCGCCGAAGCACGCGAACAGATCGGGATGCAACACGTTCTCCTCGACGAACAAAACCGCACCGTCTTCTTCCGCCGCCCCGGCATGCGTCTCGATTTCGGCGGAATCGGAAAAGGCTGGGCGATCGACGAAGCCGCTCAAATCCTCCGCGACGCCGAAATCGAATCCGCCCTCATCCACGGCGGCACCAGCACCGTCTGCGCCATCGGCACTCCTCCAGGCGACGCCGCTTGGAAAATCGCGTTAAAACCGCCGCCTCCCGAAATTCTCCCCAACGGCCAACCCTGGCCCACCGATTTCCTCCGCGAAATCGAACTTCGAGGCAACTGCCTCTCCGTTTCCGGACTCGCCGGACGCATGGCCGAAACCGGCGGAATCCGCGAAGGCCACGTCATCGATCCCCACACCGGAACCCCCGTTCGCGATTTCCTCTTTTCCGCAGTCGTCGCTCCCAAAGCCGCCGATACCGACGCATTTTCCACCGCCCTCCTCGCCGCCGGTCCGGAATTAGCGCAAAAATTGGCCAACGAGGAAAAACCCCTCTCCGTCCTGCTCCTCGAAAAATCCCGCGGCGAAACCCACCTCCACGAATTCGGCTGGCAAACCAGCTAACCCGATTTCCGTTTCCGCGAATCACCGCGCCAGCATTCGCGCTACGCCGATTGCTCCGCCTTCACAAACGGCGGCTTATCCAACGGAAACGTCAGCTTCAGCTTGGTCATGATATAACCCTGCAAATCCTTATCCTCGCCCGCCGCCGCCCAAATTTGATCCAGATACGCCATCGCCGCGTTCCGCGAAGCCTGACCCGAAGAAACCGCCACATCCCGCGACGAGGCCGAAGCTTCCGCCAGTTCCTTCTCGATCCGCCCGGCCAGCGCGATCAGCGTCTCGCTGGGCACTTTGCGACCGGTTTCGATCTGGCAAATATAGTTTTTTGACACTTTGAGGAGATTGCCAAGATCGCTCTGCGTAAGGCCGAAGCTCTTCCGTAACTTCAAAAAATCGTACTCTTGACTCTTCATCCCGTTCTTTTGGTTCCGCGAAACAATTGTCACTTCTTGTAAATGAAAAACCATAAGCCGGTTTTTCACTTTTACAAAGTCCACGAACCATTTTTGCTTGACGGACCGAATCCGCCCAACCCAGAACCCCGCTCTCCGCCGGATTCCGCCTCAATCCACCTCGGTCCTAACGCGCAATCCCTCGTTGTCCGCCAGCAATTTCCGCACCCGGCTCCGGATTTCCCGCTCCGCGAAAACCGCCGTCATCGCCTCCGCCACCGCGTCCGCCTCCCGTTCGTGCGCCACGCACAAAATACTCGATCCGCTCCCGCTCAGCCAACCCGTGTAAGCCCCCGCCGCGATTCCCGCCTCCAGCGATTCCACCGCTCCCGGAATGTTCGGCAACCGGTAAGGCTGGTGAATATGATCCGTGATCGCCCCCCGCAATTTCTCGAAATCCCCCGTCGCGAAAACCGAAACCAGAAACGCGAGACTGTTCAAACTCTTCACCACTTCCGTAAACGGCAACTCCCGCGGCAGCGCCCGCCGCGAAACCTCCGTCTCGATCTCCAAATCCGGCGACACCACCACGAAAACCAGTTCCGGCGGAACCGAAAAACGAACCGCGTCCACAAACTGATCCGCCTCCGGAGCCGTCCGCGCCACGCAAAAACCGCCCAAAACCGCCGCCGCCGCGTTGTCCGGATGCCCCTCCAAACGCGTCACGACCGAAACGATATCATTATCCGACAACGGCGTACCCGCCGCCGCGTTCAATCCGCCCAAAATCCCCGCCCGCACCGTCACGCTCGATCCCAATCCCCGCGCAAACGGAACTTCTCCCCGAATATCGAACGAAAATCCAAAGCGCGAAACCTCCGCCCGTTCGAAAAACGCCCCCGCCACCTGCTCGATCATCGCCAGCTCGCGCGCCCCGAAACGCGGATCCGTCCCCGCATAAACGATCTCCGTCCCCTCCCGCCGCTGAAACACCACCTCGTTATACAGGTTGAACGCCAAACCGAGCGTATCGAATCCCGGACCGCAATTCGACGTGCTGGCGGGAACGCGAACGGAAAAACGGGGAAAACGCATATCGGTGTCAAAGGAGGAAGATCCGCGAGGGCCGGAAGCGGTGATAGCCATAATGAATTTGGATTGAAACGATGCCGAATCCCCGTCCGAAAGAAAGCCTTATTTCAAACTCGCGGCGCTTACTGCCGGATCGCCTTGATCGCCCGCCGCATCTCCATCTCGTCCGCCTTCCTCTTCAAATCCTCCCGCTTGTCGTACAATTTCTTCCCCTTGCAAATCCCGATCTCCACCTTCACCAAACCGCCCTTGAAATAAATCCGCGTCGGAATAATCGCCTTACCGCCCGCGCTCACCTCGAACTCGATCTTCTCGATCTGCTTCTTGTGCAACAACAACTTGCGCGGCCGATACGGATTGTGATTGTTGATGTTCCCGAATTCGTACTCGCTGATATGCACGTGGTAAAGAAACACCGAATTCTTCTCCACCCGGCAAAACGCGTCGTTCAGCTGCACCCGTCCCGCCCGGATCGACTTCACCTCCGTGCCGGTGAGAACGATTCCCGCCTCAAAGGTTTCCTCGACAAAAAAGTCGCGGAAAACCTTCGAATTCCGAAACTCCTTCGCCCCGGCCGAACTCTTCTTCTTCGCCGCCACCTTACATCAAAAAAAACAGGCGCCGAAAGGCGCCCCGAAACGACGGAGACCCTTAATCCTCCGCCAATTCGTAACCGATTTTTTCCTCAATGATCTCCCGCAGCGCAATGTCTTCCGGCGAAAGCTTTTCCAACGACTCCACCAAGGGCCGATGGCTATGCTTCAGCTGCTTCACACGACGGGAAACCATGTTAATAAGGACGTTGGCGTCCTCGATCTTGTTGTCAGCTGCTTTTAAATAGTCTTCTCTCAAGGTGTTAGCTCCTTTGAAATTAAGTAAAGGACAAAACGTAGCGCCCCGAACCAATCCGTCAAGCACCGAAGAAGCCCCTCTCCGCGCGCAACCGAGCCGCTCCCCCCGCCTCGTCTTCCACTTCTACATTCTTCATTCATACTTCTACATTCTTTGACACGCGTCCCGAAAAACCCTTTATCGTCTCGATGATCTTCGCACGCCAATCCACCCGCGCCGCCCGCCGCCGCGCTCCGTTCGCCGCGATTTTCCTCGTCGCCTTTTTCGCCGCCTCCTCCTGGAGCGCCGCCGCGACCAACCCGATTTCCTTCGAACTCGACCGCCCCGACGGCGTCTACGCCAAAGACGAATCCGCCTCCCTCACCATCTCCGTTCCCCCCGAATTCGCCGACAGCGGCTGGACCGGCTCCATCTCCTGGCAACGCAACTGGACCGAAGATCACGCGCCCGTCGAATGGCCGGTCAGTTCCGATCCACTCGTCCTGAAATTCCCCGACCAAGGCCCCGGCCTCCTCATCGTCACCGCGACCCTCCAATCCGCCAACGAAAACGACCCTACCCACGAAAAATCCATCGGCCTCCTCTTCCAACCCGAAGCGATCCCCCTCTCCACCCCCGAACCCGCCGACTTCGACGAATTCTGGGACGAACAAAAATCCCGCTGGCGCGCCCTCCCTCAGAAAATCGAAATGACCGCCGTCGATTCCGGCGATCCCGCGATTCTCGCTTGGGACGTCACCATCCACCTCGAAAACGAAGCTCCCGTCTCCGGCTACCTCGCCCGCCCCGCCGAAGCTTCCACCAAATCCCTCCCCGCCCTCATCTCCCTCCACGGCGCCGGATTCCGCTCCGCCGGCAAATCCGCCGCCGTCAACTGGGCCAAAGACGGTTTTCTCGCCCTCGACATCAACGCCCACGGCTTCCCCAACGGCGAACCGGCCTCCTTTTACACAGAAAAAGCCAAAGAACTCGCCGACTTCCGCGCCCGCGGCGTCGAGTCCCCCGAAACCTGGTATTTCCACGGCATGTATCTCCGCGTCGTCCTCGGACTCGATTTCCTCGCCAACGCCCCCGAATGGAACGGCAAAGATCTCGTCGTCTACGGCTCCAGCCAAGGCGGTGCCCAAGCCATGGCCGGCGCCGGACTCGATCCGCGCGTCACCGTCATGGCCGCTTCCGTTCCCGCTATGTGCGATCTCTCCGGCGCGCTCCTCGACCGCCGCGGCGGCTGGCCCCGCGCCATGCCCGAAAACCTCGAAGATCCGGAAAAACGCGCCGCCATCTACCGCACTTTCCAATATTTCGATTCCGGCCTTTTCGCCAAACGCACCCGCGCCAAAACCATCGTCTCCCTCGGCCTCATCGACGGCACCTGCCCCGCCGACGGCATCCAGGCCAGCATCAACAACCTCCGCAACGAGGTCGTCCCCCTCTACCGCCCCGAAATGGGCCACGCCATCCCCGCCGACATCAAACGCGCCTTCCGCCAATTCATCCTCGAACGCGTCACCCTCCCGAAAAACTGATTCGAATCGCCCTCCCCTACTTCTTCATTTTTACTTCTTCATTCTTCATTCTTCATTCAAAAAATGGCTACGGATTGCGCAGATTATAACTTCGTCGAGATTGAGAAAACCTGGCAGGATTTCTGGAAGAAAAACCGGACCTTCCGCGCCGAGGACCTCTCCCCCCGCCCCAAATATTACATCCTCGACATGTTCCCGTATCCGTCCGGCGCCGGCCTCCACATCGGCCACCCCGAAGGCTACACCGCCACCGATATCATCGCCCGCTACAAACGCGCCAAAGGTTTCAACGTCCTCCATCCGATGGGCTGGGACGCGTTCGGTCTCCCCACCGAGCAATACGCCATCAAAACCGGCACCCACCCCACGATCACCAACAAGCGGAACATCGAAAACTTCCGCGGCCAGATCGAACGCCTCGGATTTTCCTACGATTGGGAACGCGAAATCGACACCACCGACCCCAAATACTACCGCTGGACCCAGTGGATTTTCCGCCAACTCTTCAAACACGGCCTCGCCTACGTCGACGAACGCCCCGTCTGGTGGTGCCCCGAACTCCGCACTGTTCTGGCCAACGAGGAAGTAATCGACGGCCGTTCCGAACGCGGAAACTTCCCCGTCGAGCGCCGCAACCTCCGCCAGTGGGTCCTCAAAATCACCGCCTACGCCGACCGCCTCCTCGCCGATCTCGAAGGCATCGACTGGCCCGATTCCACCAAAAAACAACAGGAAGCCTGGATCGGCCGCTCCGAAGGCGCGGAGATCGATTTCGCCCTCGAAACCGGCGACCAAAAACTCCGCGTCTACACCACCCGCCCCGACACCCTTTTCGGCGCGACCTACATGGTCATCGCCCCCGAACACCCGCTCGTTAAAACCCTCACCGTCGAATCCCAACAACAGGAAGTCGCCGCCTACGTCGAGAAAGCCGCCCGCAAAAGCGACCTCGACCGCACCGATCTCGCCAAAAACAAAACCGGCGTCCCCACCGGCAGCTACGCGATCAATCCCGTCAACGGAAAACGCATCCCGATCTGGATCGCCGATTACGTCCTCATGAGCTACGGCTCCGGCGCGATCATGGCCGTTCCCGCCCACGACGAACGCGACCACGAATTCGCCCTCCAATACGATCTCCCGATCATCCAGGTCATCCGCTCCGAAGACCACGACGGCGAAGGCGTCTACTCCGGCGCGGGCACGATGATCAATTCCGGCCCCTACGACGGCATGGCTTCCACCGAAGTCAAAAACCTCATCACCGCCGATCTCGAGAAAAAGGGCGTCGGCAAACCGAGCGTCCAATACAAACTCCGCGACTGGCTCTTCTCCCGCCAACGTTTCTGGGGCGAACCGTTCCCGATCATCTGGCTCTCCGCCGAAGACTACGCAAACGTCGCCGACGAACTCAAACCGCCCCAACCCGTCGCCTACAAATCCGACGGAATCCACTGGCACGCCGTTTCCCTCCCCGAAAACGCGCTCCCGCTCACCCTCCCCGAAGTCCAGTCCTACCAGCCCGCCGGCACCGGCGAAAGCCCGCTCGCCACCATTCCGGAATGGGCCAACGTCTGGTTCAACCGCCAAACCGGCGAAACCGTTTCCTCCGCCGAATCCCGCCCCGCGGGCGACGACTGGATCTCCGCCCGCCGCGAAACCAACACCATGCCCCAATGGGCCGGCTCCTGCTGGTATTACCTCCGCTACATCGACCCGAACAACGACGAACAACTCGTCGATCCCAAACTCGCCGAATACTGGGGCACCCCCGATCTCTACGTCGGCGGCGCGGAACACGCCGTTCTCCACCTCCTCTACGCCCGTTTCTGGCACAAATTCCTCTACGACATCGGCGTCGTAAAAACAAAGGAACCGTTCACCAAACTCTTCCACCAAGGCATCATCCTCGGCGAAGACGGACAAAAAATGTCCAAAAGCCTCGGCAACGTCGTCAACCCCGACTCCGTCATCGCCGACTACGGAGCCGATTCCCTCCGCCTCTACGAAATGTTCCTCGGCCCGCTCGAAGCGATGAAGCCCTGGAACACCAAAGGCATCGAAGGCGTCTACCGATTCCTCCGCAAAGTCTGGCGCGAAGTCATCGACCGCGACGGCAAACCCTCCGCCAAAATCTCCGGCGACGACGAACAAAACCCGGAAACCGTCCGCCTCCTCGCCGAAACCATCAAGAAAGTCGGCGAAGACATCGAAAACCTCCGCTTCAACACGGCGATCTCGCAAATGATGATCTTCGCCAACCACCTCCAAAAAGCGGAAACCTTCTCCCTCTCGACCGCCAAAAAATTCGTCCAAATCCTCGCCCCCTTCGCCCCCCACATGGCCGAAGAACTCTGGCAACGCCTCGGCGAAAAACCATCCATCATCGACGCCCCCTGGCCCAAAGTCGAAGCCGCTCAACTGGAAAAACAGGAAGTCAAAGTCATCTTCCAGGTAAACGGAAAAGTCCGCGGCGACGCCATGGTTCCCAAAACCGCCACCCAGGAAGACGTCGTCGCCCTCGCCACCGCCCACCCCCGCGTCTCCCCCTTCCTCGAAAGCACCGAAATCCGCAAAGTCATCTACATCCCCAACAAAATCCTAAACCTAGTAGTCGGCTAAAAACATCACCCAAGCTGCGGCGAGCCCCCACCTCGCCGCAGCCCCCAAAAATCCATAACCGCCCCTTCCGCGACGTCCCCGCCCTCACCGCGGCCCCTCGACCCTCCGTAGCATCGCCGCTTCGGCGATGACCCCCGCCTCCCAAGCCAAAACCTTCTCTCCCTCCTATAAGATCCTGAGCTTCAGTCATCTGTGCCCATCTGTGTCATCTGTGGTTAAACCTTACAGAGCCAAAGCCCCCATACCTCTTCCCCAGCCCCAATCTTCGCTCCCTCCGCTACCTTCTGTTTAAACCCAGAGCCCAAGCTTCCGTGTCTTCCGTGTATTCCGTGGTTAAAAAAATCCCGCGGTAAAAGAACAGTTTCCTCATCCCCCTCTCCATTCCTTACCCTCTGCTCCAACTCCCCCATCTCACGTCCTGCCCCA
>CAZJCL010000034.1:0-7207 GCA_964544025.1 uncultured Opitutales bacterium
CGATGCCCCAGAAAATGACGAAGAGGCGGGAGACGAAAACGGAGCGTTTATCCTCGGAGGAGTCGGATTCGCCGGATTGAGGTTGGCCGGATTCGTGAAGGAATTTTTTCCGCAGCGGCATGTAGAAAGCGGACATGCTGGTTTGGGAAAGCGCGGCGAGAATCGAGTCGAGACTGGAGATCGCGGCGGCGAAGATGCCGGCGAGAATCAGGCCGGTGAGGCCGGTGGGGACGACGGTGAGAATAAAAATTGGGAAAATGCGGTCGCCGCGCGATTCGTAGAGGGACAAAGCTTCGCCCTCGAGGGGAACCTGTTGGTAGTAAAACCAGAGGCCGACGCCGACGAGGGAGACCAGAACGGTGATGAGCACTCCGACGTAGCTGGCGAGGATCGCTTTTTTCGCTTCGCGCTCGTTTTTGCAGCAAAAGAGGCGTTGCGCCATGAGTTGGTCGGTTCCGTAGGCGCCGATGTTTCCCCAAGTGGCGGCAATGGCGGCGGTCCAGACGGTGAATTCCATCGTGGGGCTGAAACCGAAATCCCAGAGCTCGAATTTTCCGGCGTTCCACCCGGCTTCGAGGATGGCGAAGAGACCGGCGTCGACATTGCTGACAACCGTGGCAAGGGCGACAACGCCGCCGGTGACGAAAATGAAGAACAGGATAACGTCGGTCCAGATGACGGTGGCGATGCCGCCCATGAGGGTCCAGCCGACGGCGACGATGCCGATAATGAGGATGGCCCAGACCAAGAGCGGAACGCCGGTGGCCTGTTCGAGTTGTCCAAGCGGACCGTGGAGGACGAGGGCGAGAATGAGAGCGGTGAGGTAAACGCGGGAGGATTGGGCGAGCATGCCGCCGAGGGAAAAAAGGGCGGTCGTCATTTGGCGGACTTTGCCGCCGAGCTGGTTGCCCATGTAGTCGTAGGGACTGTAAATTTCTTTCTTATAGTAGGCGGGAAGGAGCACCCAGGCGACGACGAGGCGGGCGAGGAGTCCGCCGATTAGTCCGAGTTGAAGGTAGGTGAAGTTTCCGCCGGGTTGGAAGACGATGAAGGGGACGCTGACGAAAGTGATCGCGCTGATTTCGGTGGCGATGCTGGAGCCGGCGACGGCGTACCAGGGGAGTTTGCGGCCGCCGAGAAAGAAGTCTTTGATGTTCTGTTGTTTGCCCGCGAGAATTCCGCCGAGAACGGTGGTGAAAGCGAGGTAACCGAAAATGACGAGCCAATCGAGTGCGGTGAAGTTTCCGCTGAGGGTGCTTTGGGCGAGGAGGACCGTTGGGTTCATGCGAAGGTCCTTTCCGCCTTAACGGGACCGGCCGGTGCGTTTATCGAAGGAAGTGCAGGGAAATCCGTAGAATCGGATGAAGCAGGGGAACTCATAAGAGGATGTTGGTAGCTTGCATGCGATGCCGGTTCAAGGAGAAATTCGAGAGGACCGAGAGTGTCGTCATTCGTCGGGTAGTTGATAGCGATCTAGAAGAAGGCGGAGTTCTTCTATTGCCTGCGGATCGACTGGGCCATTGGGGCGAAGTTTTTCGAGGGCGGCGCGAAGGCGACGGAGCTCTGGCTTTTGTGATGGATCCGCGGCGTCGAGTAAGGGCATCAGTTCAAAGATGAGACTTTGGAAAATGTTTTCCCGTCGCAAGTAGTCGGCCGTCCATCGGGTGAATTCCTGGTCTACATGGGGACCGCTTTGGCGTTCCTTTTGCCGCATCTCGGGAGTTGCCAGCGTTTGCAGGGCAAGAAAAGGGGTGAGTTGCCAGTCGGTATCGTCACCTTCTTTATTCACATGAATTTGTGGCGAATCCATGTCCGCAGGATCCCGTCTCCTCTCGTGGAAATATGGCTCGGCTTGAATAGTCCAATTTTCACGGGGAAACAGGCGCTCCAACAACCGCTCGTAGCGCCATCGAGCGTCCTGGAGCTGGTTGACGAAATTACGGGAGTTCTGGTGGATTATAGCTTTGTCAGGTGAACCTGTGGGGCGTGGTATGGTTGGTGGAACCCGGGAGAAGAAGTCGCTGAATAGCGGCGGAGCTACCTGCCGCGGCGAGTGCAATATTCGATAAAGTGCGGCGCGGGGATGATGCATCTGGTTTTCTGGAGCATAAATTCCGCGAGACACGATGTGTTCGGAGCCGCGTCTTGCGAGGATGCCGGGAAATTGCCGTTCCAGGTCAAAAAGATCCAGCAGTTCCCAGCGGAGAAGAAACGGCTCGGGATTCGGGCCGGTGGAGACAAGTAAGCCGGCTTCATTCACAGCAAGGATTCCGGAGAAATCGGCTGTGCGGCCATCGGCGCTTTTGAGGGAGATTCGAATTTCTTCGGCCGAGGCGGGTGTGCAGGCGAGAAGGAGGGTAAGAAAAAATGGGAAAAGCCTCATCTGCGGGAAAACAGCGGTTTACCAGCCGAAATCGCCAATGAGGCTGCCGGGGTAACTTTCTTCGCGAATGACCTCGTCGCCGACTTCGATTCTGGTCAAGAGGCCCCGGATGAGGTCCTGGGATTTGATCCAGATGAACTCGGTTCGTCCGTTTCGTTCTCTCACGGTTTCGCGATCCACGGAGGCGAAGTAGCGGATCGGTTTTGTTTCCACGGTGACCTCGCTTCGGGCGCCGAGGTAGGGGATCTCGACGTCTCCTTTGAGCCGTGCGATTCCTTGTGTCGTTTTGAGGCCGTGGTCGTTGAGCTGATACACCAGCTGATAAGAAATTCGGAAATTCGTGACAGGTTGCGAACTCCCGTTGTTGATGGTGAGGATGTAGATCAGTTCCTCCTCCTCCAGCTTGATGTTGAGGCCGCCGCGCCAATCGGGATGGTTGTTTCTCCGGGTCTTGTTGAACCGGCTTCTCCGAGCCGTGACTTGAAAACGAGGATCCTTGGCGATGATCTGGGCGGTGGCGAAATTTCGGGCGAAGGTGACGTCCTCTTCGCTTAGGAGGTTCAGGTCGATTTTGAAAATCTGTCCATCCTCCCGTTCGATTTCGACTTTATCGCCGTCGACGCGGATGAGCCGGGCGCGGATTTCGTCGCCTTGTTTGTTGGTGAATGTGCGGTATTCGGAGGCGGTGGCGGTGGTGAGAATCAGGCAGAACGCGAGAAGGAGCCGGAGGGGATTCATGGCCAGCAACTCTAACCGAGGTGGGCGGGGCGCGTAAAGCTTACGGATGAGCCGGGGCGGATTCCTGCGATCAAGCGCAGGCCGGCGTTTCGCAGTTGGGGCGGGCGATGACGCCTTCGTAGGGTTCGTCGGCGAAAGGGTGGTCGGCGTTCTCGAGGAGGTGGCGGTCGCAGATGGAAAAGAGGTCGGTTTCGGTTTGGGCGCGGCGCATGTCGTAGAGAAACGCGCCGTCCGGATCGACGCTTTGGCCGATGAAGTTGAGGTATTTCTTCATTTTGCTGACGTGGGCGCGTTCGGGGATGCTTTCGGAGCGGGTTGCTTGGTAAAGGCGCGAGACGTATTCGCGGACGTCGGCGAGGGTGGGGCGGAAGATTTCGGCGCCGGAAAAGAGTTCGCGGACTTGGCGGAAAATCCATGGATTGCGGATGGCGGAGCGGCCGATCATGAGGCCGTGGCAACCGGTTTCGCGGAGGATTTCGGCGCCGCGGCGAGCGGAGAAAACGTTGCCGTTGGCGAGGACGGGGCAGCGGACGCGTTCGGCGGCGCGTTGGATGAAATCGTAGTGGACGGCGCTGCGGTAACCTTCTTTGACGGTGCGGCCGTGGAGGCTGAGGAGGTCGACTTCGTGTTTGTTGATCAGATCGAGAACGGCTTCGAAGTTTTCGGTGTCCTCGAATCCGATCCGCATTTTGACGGTGAAGAGTCCGGGGATCGATTCGCGGAGGGTACCGAGGATCGCGTCGATCTTGGAAGGATCGCGGAGGAGGCCGCCGCCGACGTTTTTCTTGTAAATCTTTGGAGCCGGGCAGCCCATGTTGAGGTCGATTCCGGCGACGGGGTATTGCTGGAGTTCGCGGGCGGCGCGGCGGAGTTCGTCGAGATGTTCGCCGATCATTTGGGCGAAAACGGGGCGGCCGGTTTCGTTTTCGGTGATGGAGGCGAGAATGTGTTTTTCGAGGCGGGAAGTGGGGTGGACGCGGAAGAACTCGGTGAAAAAGTAGTCGGGCGCGCCGTAGTGGCCGATCACGTTCATGAACGGAAGATCCGTGACGTCCTGCATCGGAGCGAGAGCGGTGACGGGAGAATCCGGAGAAATCGGCGCGGGGAGGACCCGGCTGGGAGCGGAAGCGGAAATCATGGGCGCGGGACGGGCGAGCGGTTACTCGTTGGACGACTCGTTTTGCTGCTTCAGGATTTTCTCCAGCACCTCGGTCATGTCTTCGGTGCCTTCGAATACATGGCGGGCGACGAGGATCGGTTTTTGTTGCTGGAGAGCGAGAACGATGCAATCGCTCGGGCGGGCGTCGACTTCGATCAATTTCGTGCCGAGCTCGTTTTTCATGGAGAGGAGGAGCCGGGCGAAATAGGTGCCGTCGCGGGCGTCGTTGATGACGACCCGGTTGATCTCGACGCCGAGGCCGAGGAAAATGCTGCCGATGAGATCGTGGGTGAGCGGCCGTTCTTTTTTAACGCCGTTGACGGTCATGGAGATGGCGGCTCCGATGCTTTCGAGCACGTAGATGACGAACGTCTTTTCGCCGTTGCCGAGGAAAATCGCGCAGCCGGTCGCCGTCGGCATCACTCCCTTGATTTCCACCTCGAGCACATCGTTTTTCATTCGGAAAGAGAATAGCGTAGACCGGGGGTGCTTCGCAAGAGGATTGGCGGGATTGTGGAAGCCGGGTAACCACGAATGGATACTAATGAACCTGGCGCGGCGTAGCCGCAGGAGATTTTCACCACGGAAGACACGGACGGAGCGATAGCGGAGATGGCGAAGCAAAACACGGAGGCTTGGGCTCGGAATCTTAACAGAAGGTCGCAAAGGGAGCGAAGGGCTTGGGCTCTGGGTTTTTTAACCACCCGCGGCGCGACAAAGCGCACCAGATGGGCACAGATGAGGCGGGAAGGTTTGAAGGTGGGAAGGTGGGAAGGTGGGAAGGTGGGAAGGTGGGAAAGCCGGAAGATGAATCCGCGCTCTGGTTAATCGGAGGTGGCGGCGAGTTTGTCGCGGGCGGATTGGCTGAGGTAGGTTTTGCCGTGGATGACTTCGTGGATGGCGTCGACGAGTTCGGAGGGGTTTCCCTTTACCACGTAGCCTTGCGCGCCGTGGTTGAGGGCGCGGCGGATGTAGGTGATTTCCTGGTGGGCGGAGAGCATGACGCAGACGACGTTGGGGTGGCGGGCTCGCATTTCGCGGAGGAGTTCCAGGCCGCTCGTTTTGGGAAGGGAGACGTCGATGAGGGCGAGGCACGGTTCCTGGCGGCTGCAGAATTCGAGCGCCTCGTCTCCGGTGGCCACGGCGGCAACGATCTCGACGTTATCGAGACCGTTAATGAATTCGCTGAGGGTTTCCCGCATCAGCGGATGGTCCTCAACCAGGAGGGTGGTGCAGTTCATCGTCATGGTGGTGGGCGCTGCGACCGGATAGTTTGATGCCTTCGTTGGAAGGGCGCAACTCTGGCGGGGGGATTTTTTGCGGGATGAGTTGAGGGGTTCGGCTCTTTGGAGGCAGGCTTGAAAGGAGCGGGGATTTCGGTGAGATTGATGGGATGGCGAGAGAACGGGGAAAAAAGAAGGCGATTCGGGTGCGCGAGGTGACTCGGGGAGACATCGAGGATTTGGTGGAGCTGAACCGGGCGGCTTATCCGGATCTGGCGGCGGAGGGGGTGATTTGGAGCCGGGAACAGTTGTTGAGTCATATCCGGGTGTTTCCGCAGGGGCAGATGGTGGCGTTGATCGATGACGAAATTGTGGGGGCGGTTTCGTCGCTGATTGTGGATTTGGGACCGGATCCGTTGCGGTTGCATACTTTTAACGGGATTACGGATGGCGGTTATTTTACGAATCACGATCCGACGGCGGACACGCTTTACGGTTCGGACGTGTATGTGCATCCGAAGACGCGGGGAAAAGGCGTGGGGGCGGCGCTGTATCAGGCGCGGCGGCGGCTTTGTCAGCGGTTGAATTTGCGGCGGATCGTAGCGGGCGGGCGGTTGTTTAATTACCATTCTTACGCGGATCGTTATACGCCGGAGGAGTATGCGGAGCGCGTGGTCGAGGGGGAGATTCGGGATCAGGTGCTGAGTTTTCAGTTGCGGGAAGGATTCGAGGTGCGGGGGATTTTGCCGAATTATTTGGACGATCCGCCGAGTCATGATAACGCGGCGTTTTTGGAATGGTTGAATCCGGAATACGTGGCGCCGCCCGATGTGGACCGGAAGGTCCGGATCACTTGCGTGCAATACCAGATGCGGAAGGTGAAATCGTTCGAGGATTTCGCCAGTCAGGTAACGTATTTCGTGGGCGTGGCGGCGGATTACCGGTCGGATTTCGTGCTGTTGCCGGAGTTTTTCTCGATGCAGTTGCTTTCGCAGAGTGACGCGTTGACGCCGCAGGAGGGAATCAAGGAGCTCGCGAAACTGGCGGATGATTTCCGGGATCTGATGCGGGATTTGGCGGTTCGGTTTGGGATGACGATCATTGCGGGAAGCCATCCGGTGCAGGTGGGGAAACAGATTTATAATACGAGTTTCGTTTGTTTGCCGGATGGGGAAGTGGTGGGGCAGCGGAAGTTGCATATCACGCCGAGCGAACGGAAATGGTGGGGAATTACGGGCGGCGACGCGCTGAAGGTGATTCACACGCCGAGGGCGAAAATCGGAGTGCTGATTTGCTATGACGTGGAGTTTCCGGAGGCGGTGCGGCATTTGGCGGATGAGGGGATGGAGATTTTGTTTGTGCCGTATTGCACGGATAACCGGCAGGGGTATTTGCGGGTGCGGTATTGCGCGCAGGCCCGGGCGGTGGAGAACCAGATTTACGTGGCGATGGCGGGAAATGTCGGAAATTTGCCGGATGTTTCCAATATGGATATTCAGTATGCGCAGGCTGCTGTTTTGACGCCGTCGGATTTCGCGTTCGCGCGGGATGCGATCGCGGCGGAGGCGGATTCGAGCGAGGAGACTTTGCTGATTTGCGACGTGGATTTGAACGATCTGTATGATAGCCGGTCGAGTGGGACGGTGACTCCGCGGTTGGATCGTAGGAAGGATTTGTTCGAGTTTATTTGTCACGCGGGGGAGG
>CAZJCL010000034.1:7307-15464 GCA_964544025.1 uncultured Opitutales bacterium
GGCTAGGGCGGTGGGGTTGTTGAAGCCCCAGGTGACGGCGATGGCGCGGACTTGGGCTTTGCGGGCGGCTTCGATGTCGCGGGTTTCGTCGCCGACGTAGGCGGTGGCGGAGGCGGGGATTTTGGTCTTTTCGATGGCGCGGCGGATGAGGCGGCTTTTTCCGAAGAGGGTGGAGCCGCTTTCGAGGTGGGAGAAGAGATTTGTCCAGCCGTGGCGGTGGAGGAAGGGGTGGAGGTTTTCGGCGGAGTTGGAGGTGACGATTCCGAGGGTCGCGCCGCGGGCGCGGAGTTGGGCGAGAGCTTCGGAGATTCCGGGATGGGGTTGGAGGGAGGGGAGGTCGCGGTGGAGCTCGCGTTTCATTTCGCGGACCCAGATGGGGAATTTTCGCCAGGGGATGTCGGAACGGGCGAGGATTTGGCGGGCGCTTTTGCCGCGGAATTCTTCGGCTTCGGATTCGGAAAGCGGCGGGTAGCCGAAGCGGGGGGCGAGGCGGTTTCCGGCGGCGAGGACGGCGTGGAAACTGTCGACGAGGGTTCCGTCGAAATCGAAGAGGATGAGGCGGGGCGGAGGCGGTTCAGGCGGGGGCATTTTCTTCGGCGGCGGGAAGCCAGACTTTCATGACGGTGCCGGTTTCGCCGGTGCGGATCACGTCGATTTGGCCGCTGTGGGCGTCGACGATACGTTTGACGATGCCGAGTCCGAGGCCGGCGCCTTCGTGGTGTCCGCTGAGGGGGGATTGGAAGATTTTGGAGCGGAGGGCGGGGGGGATTCCGCGGCCGGTGTCGGCGATTTCGAGGAATGCGCCCCGTTGGCCGGAGACGGTTTCGGGGCCGGTGCGGATGGAGAGTTGTCCACCGGGGTTCATGGCGCGGAGGGAATTGAGGATGAGGTTGAGGAGAACCTGTTGGAGTTGGCCTTTGTTGCCAGCGATTTTCGGGAGCGATGGAGCGGATTCGTGGGTGACGCGGATTTCGGCCTGCTCGATTTTCAGGCGGGTGAGGAGGAGCGTGTCGTCGATGATTTCGTCGAGATTCCACGCGGAATGCGGAGCTTCGGGCGGGCGGGCGAAGGCGAGGACGCGGCCGACGATGTCTTCCAGTTGATCGAGTTTTTCTTCGACGACGCGGACGTCTTTGCTGCGGGCGTCGGTTTCCGGAAATTGGAGATTGAGGGATTGGAAGAGGAGTTTGACGACGGTGAGCGGGTTGCGGATTTCGTGGGCGATTTCGGCGGCGACGAGTCCGAGCGCGGAAAGTTTTTCGCCTTGGCGGAGGTTTTCCTCGCTTTGGAACAGGCGGGCGTAGAGGCGGGCGTTGTGGATGGCGATGGCGCTGAGGCCGGACATGGCCTGGAAGAGTTTTCGCTCGTCGTTGCTGAAGCGGTGGGTGGCGGAAGTGTAGGCGCTGAGGATGCCGAGAACGCGGTCTTCGAAAACGATGGGAGTGCAGAGGAGGGAAACGAGACCGGCGGTGGCGGCGGCTTCGAGGAGCGGAGGAAAGACTTCGGTTTTGCGGACGTCGGCGGCTTCGATTTGTTTGCGGCGGTGAAAGGCGACGCCGGCGAGGGTTTCGTCGAGCGGGAGATCGGGGTGATCCGTCTCGGCGGCGGAACCGGCGAGGGCGTGGCGGAGGAGGCGGTTCGGTTTTTCCTCGGAAAGCAGGTGAATCGCGCACAGGCGGCAGCCGCTGATGGCGGCGGTTTCGCGGGCGATGTGGTGGAGGATTTCGGCGAGATCGACGCGGGAGGCGACTTTTTGGCCGGCGTTGAGGACGGCTTGGAGATGGTGGGATTGCGTTTCGAGACGTTGGATGCGCCAGAGTTGGCGGAGGAGGTTTCCGGTTTCGGCGGCGATTTGGGAAACGGCTTCGAGGTCGGCCGGGGCGAAGGCTTCGGGGCGGTCGCTGTCGAGGTTGATGACGCCGACGACTTGTCCGTCGCTTTCGATCGGGACGGCGAGTTCGCAGCGGACGTTGTCGATGAGTTTCCGGTAGCGGGGGTCGCGGGAAACGTCGGGAAGGAGGAGCGGTTTTCCGTGGAGGGCGACCCAGCCGGTGACGCCGTCGCCGAGCCGGAGGGGAGCTTCGGAACAATCGATGGAGACGCCGGCGAAGGCTTCGATCTCGAGGTGGTTGGTGTCGGGATCGATGAGGGCAATGGTGCCGCTGGAGGCGCCGGTGAAGCGGATCGCTTCTTCGAGGACTTCGGAGAGAGCTTCGCGGGGATTTCCGGTGCGGCCGGCGAGACGGCTGATGCGGTAGAGCGATTCGATCAGCATACGGTCATTTCGCGGCGGAATCGGAGGAAGCGCCGGGCTGCGGAGAGGCGAGGATTTCGCGGAGGGCTTGGCTTAGTTGTTGAAGATCCGGTGGCGTTTGCGGTTCGGCGTCGGTGGCGGTTGGTTCGATGTAAAAAGTGTCGATGGCGACGCTGCGTTCGGTGGCGATCCGAGCGAAGGAGATGCTGAAGCCGTGTTCGAAAATGACGCGGGAAACTTGATACAGGAGGCCGATGCGGTCGTTGGCTTGGATTTCCGCGACGATTTTATCGAGCCGTTCGTCGTGGTAGACTTTTACCTCCGGCGGAATCGGAACCTGGAGGAATTCGTCGTCAACGGTCCAGGTGCGGGCGGCTTGTTCTTCGGCCGCTTGTTGGATGTCGGGGAGGAGGTCGCGGTCGTGGATGAGGGTTTCTTCGAGCGCTTTTTCGAAGATCGCTTTTCGGTCGGGGCTCTGGACGAGGCCGCGTCCGGGTTCAACGACGTAGAAGGTGTCGATGGCGATGTTGTCCTGGCGGGAAATGGCTTTGGCGGTGAGGATGTTGAGGCCGGCTTTGGCGAAACAGCCGGCGAGTTTGCTGAACAAACCGGCGCGATCCCAAGTGACGATATCGACGACGGTGAGGCTGCGGTCGAGGTCGTCGTTCCAGTCGATGACGGGAACGAGGGCGCCGACGGAATCGGAAGTCGCGATGTTCTCGAGGAGACGGTTCACCATCGTGATATGGAGAACGATTTCATCGGGATCGGTGTGGAGAAAGTAGCGGTCGGGAAGCTGGGCGTAGTGGGCTTCGACCTCCTCGGGCGTGACTCCTTTGATTTCGCGGGCGTCGATTTCGCTGCGGCTCATTTCTTTTCGCTCCGCGTGTTGTTGCTGGAGGCGTCCGCCGCCTGTGAGGTGATCGAACGTGGCGCGGTAGAGGGCGGTGTGGAGGGTGTCTTTGTAGCCGTTCCAGAGACTGTTCGCGGTGCCGCGGGCGTCGCAGAACGTGTGGACGTAGAGGAAGGATAACTTGTCGGTGTCTTCGACTTGTTCTCCGAATGAAGAGATGGTTTGCGGATCATCGATATCGTGCTTTTGCCAGATCCGTGCCATGATGAGGTGGTTTTTGATAATAAACGTCACCAGCTCCCAATATTTTCGGTCGACCTGGAGGCGGGTGAGGATTTGCGGGACCATTTCGGCGCCGGTTTCCGCGTGACCGGCGACGCCGAACGCTTTTCCAATATCGTGTAAAAACAGGATGAGGTAGAGCAGGGTCGGGCGGGGCAGGAGGTGGAGGACGTCGCGGTAACGTTCGTGAATCGGCTCCTTGGCGATGAAAACGCGGTCGAGTTCGCGGAGGGTGTTGAGCGTGTGAACGTCGGCGGTGTAGCGGTGGTAATATTCGTGCTGGACCAGGCAGGTGAGGCGGCCGAATTCGGGGACGAAACGACCGAGGACGCCGAGGTCGTGCATAAGGGTCAAAATGGGGCCGACCAAGCCGGCTTCCTGGAGGATGGAGCGGAAACTGGTGTTGGCGCGGGGGGAGTTGATCACTTTTCGTGTGATAAGCGGAAGTGATTCCTGGATAAGGGATTCCAGCTCGAAATCCGGCTGGCATTTCAGCTGTTGGCAGTGGCGGAAAACGCGGATCAGGCGTTCCGGATCTTCTTTGAAAACGTCGGGGGAATCGAAGCTGAGTTCCTGGCCGCGGAGGGTGAAACCGTCGATGCGGCGGAGACGTTCCTGGCGGCGGGCGGCGATGACTTCGCGGAAAGTAAGCGGCGGATGTTTGGCGGCGGACGGGCGGAGGGAGAGGCGTTTTTCGAGGAGTTTGGAAACGCGGTAGATGATTTGCGCGTGCCGGTAGTAGTCGCGCATGAAGATTTCGACGCGTTGAAATACGTCTTCGTCGGAATAGCCGAGATGTTCGGCGACGATCGGCTGTTTTTCGAGGTCGAGCAGATCGGACGGGCGTTTCAACATGAAGTGCAGATCGTTGCGGACCCGAAGGAGAAAATCGTAAGCCTGGACAAAATCGACCTGTTCATTTTTGCGCAGAAAATTGTGGGTGGTCAGATCTTCGACGCGATCGATGTCCAATTTTATCCGCGCCATCCAGAGGGCGTTTTGGTAATCGCGGAGTCCGCCGACGCCGTTTTTGATGTCGGGCTCCTGGAGAAAGACGGTGTTTCCGTAGTGGGCGCGGCGGTCGGCCTGGTCGCGGAGGCGCGCTTCGAGGTAGGCGCGGGGATTTTCGCTGCGGTAGAAGTTTTTGCAGGCGGTTTGAAAAACCTGAAAGAGCTCGGCGGAACCGTCGACGAGGCGGGCGTCGAGGAGGGCGGTTTTAGTGGCGATATCGGCGCGGGCGGCTTCGAAGGTTTCGTTGATGGTGCGGGTGGCGTGTCCGACTTTGAGGCCGAGATCCCAGAGCGGGTAAAGGATCTCGTTGGTGAGAAATTGCTGGAAGGAGCGGACGGCTTCGCCGGAGGCTTCGGCGGGGAAGAGCAGCAGGATATCGACGTCGCTGAGCGGGCAAAGTTCCTCGCGGCCGTAACCGCCGAGAGCGACGAGGCAGACCGGGGTGGGGAGTGGGCCGTTTTGTTCGCCGTATTCTTTGACCGCCTCGGAAAAAAGGTGTTGGAGGAGAGTGTCGATGACCTGGGTGCGATGCCGGACGATTTGGAAGCCGGATTCGCCGGCGCGGTGGCGGCGGAGCATCATTTCCTGTTCTAGCTTCAGGAAGCGTTTGAAGACGGCCAGCCGCTTCGCCTTCGGGGTGTCGGCCCGGAAATTGAGGCGGGAGCGGGCGTGTTTCTGGATGCGGCCGAACATAGGTGGCGAAAGTTGTTATTGTTGGCAAAGGCGGGGCGGCTGCAAGGGGTTATTGGGGGTTTGGTTATTGGTTATTGGGGGGGAAGAGGGAGGGGGAGAAACGTCCAACGTCGAACGTCCAACGTCGAACTTCGAACTTCGAACTTCGAACTTTGGCGGGAGGGAGCGTTCGGCTTTGAAGTTGGGCTGGGCGGTTGACAAGGCGGGGGGAGGTTTGTTGGGTGTGGGAGTTCGCCGATTGGGGGGCGGACCCGGACGAGACGCGCCGTACCCGGAGTGGACAAGACGACGCTGAAAGGAATTTTCGTTATGGCGTGGATATATGTCTTGTTGGCCGGTCTGCTGGAGGTTTGCTGGGCGGTTGGATTGAAGTATACGGACGGTTTTACCAAGCTTTGGCCGTCGGTTTTCGTGGGAGTGACGCTGGCGGCGAGCATGTTTTTGCTGGCTTTGGCGGCGCGGACGTTGCCGATCGGGACGGCTTACGCGATCTGGGTCGGAATCGGGGCGCTGGGCGCGGCGATTTTGGGGGTGGTGCTGTTTCAGGAGAGCGTGACGATCTGGCGGGCGCTTTTTTTGGGGCTGTTGCTGGTGTCGATTATCGGGCTGAAGGTGACGAGTTCGGCGGGGGAGGCGGGGGAGATGGGAAAGGCTGGCGTGGCGGAGGAGATGGAGCGGGGGGATTGAGGGGGCGTGGGAATACGGGGAGGGGGCGACGCAAATATGACTATTCCGAGGAAGTTAAGTTTGGTTAAATTTTGAGGATGAGACCTGAATGAAGGAGGATATCACGTTGAAAGCTAGTTCAGCAAAGAGCATTGCCCAATCACTGCATTCAACGGGTGAGCGCGGCGTTGGGCTGGGGATTGAAATTAGCGCGAAAGATACTGAATTTTTCCGAAAGAAAGGCAGCAGGAAAACTCAGATCATTTCTATTTTAGCTGTCACGGTGTTTTCCGTGTTACTCGTCATAATGTCACTGTTATCTTTCCAGAAGGCGAATATCTGGGCTTCGGTTGCAGGGAGCCACCCTTCCGAACTATTTTGGGGCGGGCTAGAGCATGTTGATCGTGATGGGGTTTACTCGGGAAGCTACATTATTTCCACGTATTTGTTCTGCGGAGGGCTATTCTTTGCATTTGGAGCGTTTTGTTCGCTAACAATCTTAGGAATGACGATCATGTGGACCCGTGAAAGGCGACGGATTGGACGAATTCTCGGCGCACTTCAATTGAACGGGAGCATTGAACAAGGCGGGAGAGACAATGAGTGAAAGCTGATGCTTTCACTCGGTTCTATCGCGTTCCCAAAGGATGCGGAAGAAAGGGATCTAGGCACTTTTTTTAGCCTCTGATTATCGGCTACTAGGGTCTTGGTGTTTCAGTCGTCCCTTTGGGATTTGTGGGTGGTTGTGTGGATCGAACATCACGTTGAAGCGTGGGGCTAGTCTTGAGTGCCCCTTCGGGGCGATGTTGAAGGTTGGTTCGCTGTAGTGTTTTTATCTGCCTGTTTCGTTGAATTGTGGAAACACTGATTTGAAAGGGAGACCCTTTGCCCCTGGGGGAAAGGACTGAAGTCCTCACTCTTACCTTGGGCTCTGCGGGGGAGACGATGAAGCTTGGGCTTCATCGCTATGGGTGGGAAGGGAGGGGGCTTTGCTCTCGGGGGAGGATTGGAGTTTGTAGTTTCTGGCTCGGTTGGGCGGGTGCAATCGGGGATTGCGGAGGAGGGGGCGTGGGGGTTGAATTGGGGGTTTCTTGTGGAGACTTCGAACGGCAGTAATGGTTGGCGGCGGTGGGCGGGGTTTTTGTGGCCGGTCGCGATGATGGCTACGATTATTTGGGCGTCGGGGACGGGCGGGGCGGAGGTGCCGAGCGGGATGCGGTTTCCGCATTTTGACAAGGTGGCGCATTTTTTGATTTTCGGGTTGATCGGGACTTTGATCTATCGGGTCGTTTTTACGCGCCCGGGGAAATGGCGGGCGTTTTGGTTCGCGGTGGGGTTGACGTCGCTTTTCGGGGTGTTGGACGAGACGAGGCAGAGTTTTAATCCGAATCGGTCGGTGGAAATCGCGGATTGGTTGGCGGATACTTCGGGGGCGTTGCTGGCGATCGGGCTTTACCGGTTTTGGCCGTTTTACCGGAATCTGCTGGAAACGCGGGTGGTTCTCTTTAAAAGGAAAAGGAATGGAGCCGAGAGAAGCGGAGGCGAGAATCGCGGAGCTGCGGCGGGAAATCGCCCGGCATGACGAGCTGTATTACCGGCGGACGGAGCCGGAGATTTCGGATTTCGAGTATGACCGGCTGAAGGCGGAGCTGGTCGATCTGGAGGCGAAGTTTCCGGAGTTCGCGGAGGCGGATTCGCCGAGTGTGGCGGTGGGGGACGACCGGTTGGAGCAGTTTGTGTCGTACCGGCACCGGCAGCCGATGCGGAGTCTGGACAACACGTATAGCGAGATGGAGTTGCGGGCTTTTTGCGACCGCTTGGCGCGGTTGTTTTCGCGCGAGGATTTGGGGTATGTGATCGAGCCGAAGATCGACGGGGTGGCGGTGAGTTTGACTTACGAGAAGGGGGAGTTGGTGCGGGCGGTGACGCGGGGGAACGGGATCGAGGGGGACGATATTACGAGGAATGTGCGGATGATCGGGGCGTTGCCGCGGCGGCTGAAGGGGAGGGGTTTTCCGGATACGATCGAGATTCGCGGGGAGATTTTCATGGAGACGGAGGAGTTTCAGCGAATCAATCGCGAGCGGGAGGAGGCGGGGTTGGCGCTTTATGCGAATCCGAGGAATTTGGCGGCGGGGACGGTGAAGTTGCTGGATCCGAAGGAGGTGTCGCGGCGGAGGTTGGAGATCGTTTTGTATGGGGTCGGGTTTTGCGAGCCGCGGCTTTTTGAGCGGCAGGGGGAAATTCACGAGGCGATTCGGGAGTGGGGTTTGCCGACGGTGGAGCGGTATTGGGAGGCGGAAAATTTCGCGGAGATTTGGGCGGCGGTGGAGGAGCTGGACGGGTTGCGGCATTCGTTCGCGTATCCGACGGATGGAGCGGTGGTGAAGCTGGATTC
>CAZJCL010000035.1:0-1387 GCA_964544025.1 uncultured Opitutales bacterium
ATCCGGATTTCGAAGGTGCAGTTGAGCAATGCGTTGGAGGTTCCGGCGCACCCGGAGGAGTGGGCGAAGTTGGAGGCGTTTGTGGAGCCGGTGTATTTGCATCAAGTGAAGGGACAATTGGCGGACGGATCGGTGGTGGGGTGGCCGGATTTGCCGGCCGCGTTGCCGGCGCTGGGGAAAACGGTGGGATTGGAGACGTTGCGGGTGCATTTTCATGTGCCGCTTTTCAGTGAAGGAACGGTGGGGACAACGTCGCATTGTTTGACGCCGGAGTTTTTCGGGGTTTTGCGGGAGGGGAATTGTCCGCATCTGGAAATCGAGACGTATACCTTTGATGTGTTGCCGGAGAGCGTGCGGCCGGGGTCGCTGGAGGAGAGTGTAGCGCGTGAATACCGGTGGGTTTTGGAGAATTGGGGAGAGTTTTAGGGTCGGTTTCGATGAGCAAATTTTTGTTTCATTTCGTTGTTCTGATTACGTGTTGTTGGTGCGGCTTTGCTTTAGGGAAAGAAGAGGCTTTCTTACGAAAGACCGAAAGTCGGGTGGAAGCGGGCGGAGAGCATTTCGCGGTTTCGTTCTCCGGAAAGGGCGCACTGACGAGTTGGGACACCAAGGGGCATGCGATTCTTCGCGATGATGGGGTTGGCGCGGTTTGGCGATTGCGTGGTGTTTCGGAGCCGGAATCGCTGACCTATTCGCTGAATCCGCCCCTTTCGTGGAAATGGAGAAGTCCGCGGACGATGGCTTCGTGGACGGTTGGTGTCGACGAAGTGGGAGTCATCTTGGCCAACAACGATTTGTCGCCCGCCGTTTTTTCGATTCCGCTGGATGTGAAGTCACTCAGCCACGTGCGTGCAATCGGGGGAGAATGGAAGAAGACGAGCGAGCTGGATGAGGCGGTGGAGGTGGACCGGATTCGGTGGGAGTTTCCGGATGGGGAGATCGGTCTTTGGCGCGGCGTTGGGAACTTTTTGCGGGAAAGCGGAAGTGGGAATTGCACGCTGGAGATTGCGGTGGAGGCGGGTGAGGTGACGGATTGGTCGTGGCGGATTGGCGAAATTCCGGTGATTTCGCCGCAGAACCACGCGGTCTATCAGCGGTCGACCCGGAATGAAGGAAGTGTTCGAGTCGAAGGCGTGGCTCCGTTGGGGAGTGTTGCGGTTTCGATCGCGGTGAGTGGTGATTCCAGTCGGTTGGGTGAGCTTCCCGGGCGGCCGGTCGAACTGGCGGTGGATCCGGAAAGTGGAGAGTTTTCGGAGAATGTCGATTTGCCGGCGGGCGGTTGGTATCGGATGACGATAACGGGGCGGGATGGTAATGGAAAAGTTACGGGGATCGCGAGTGTGGAACCGTTTGGTGTCGGGGAGGTTTTTGTTGTGGCCGGGCAGTC
>CAZJCL010000035.1:1487-11524 GCA_964544025.1 uncultured Opitutales bacterium
CGGAGGGTTTCGGGCGCTTTTGTGGCATCAGGGAGAAGGCGACGCGTCGGGTGGTTTGAGCAAGAATGCGGAAAAGGTGGAGGAGTATTCGGAGGCGCTTATTCGGGTGCTTTCCGCTTGGCGGGCGGATGCGGGTTGGGATTTTCCGGCCTTTACGGCGCAGGCTTCAGTTTGGCCGATGGCGAACGCCAAGCACGGCGGCGACCGGTATTTGCGGGAAGCGCAGGCGCTGGTTTGGAAACGCGGGGTCGCGCATGCGGGGCCGGATACGGATCAATTGGGACTTGAATATCGGCAGGATGACAGCGCGAGTCGCGTCCATTTCAACGCGGCCGGATTGAAGGCGCATGGAGAAATATGGGCGGAGATTTTGTCGCGGTTTATCGAGAGCGAACTCGATGGGTGAAGAGGGAAGAAGAATTTAAACAGAGATGGGGCGAAGGGGGCGAAGGCTGAGGCTCGGCATTTTGGCTTCAGGTCGAGGTGGGAGGTGTGGTTTTGGGGAGGCGGTTTGGCAAGGTGGCTCCGGGATTCCAGGTTCCGTTGACGAGGGAAATGTGGGGGGTGGAGTGGGATCTGAGATCGTCGTCGAGCAGGAGGTCGATCAGCATCGAAACGGATCGTTCTCCTTGCCCTTCCCAATTTTCGAGGACTCCGGATTGGGGGGATTCGGGTGTTGGAACACTCAGGGCGGCGATGCCGATGTCGTGGGGGATTTCCCAGCCGGCGTTTTTTAACCATTGGCACGGCTCGCGGGCGGAACCGACGATGATGGCTTCCGGGCGAGTTTCTTCGATCCAGCGGAGGAAGGTTGTTTCGTTCCAGGAATCCGTCAGTAGCAATCCGGCGGGATCGGTATCGTGGGGAACGAGCCAGGCGGCGAGCCAGCGTTCGTCGGTTTGGCGGTTCATTTCCTTGCTAAGCGCGAATCCGACGCGGCGGTAGCCGAGCTCGCGGCATTTTTTTCGCGCCGTCAGCATCGCTTTGAAATGATTGCTTCGCACGCGGTGAAAATATGGTTCGCCGAAACCGGGTCCGATTGCGATCGTCGCGAAGGAAGCGTCGGGAAGGGGCGTGTATTCACATCTTTGGGAGAACGGAGCGAGGATGAGACCGGAGATATCGCCGGAGCGAATTTCCTCGTCGAGTTTTTCTGGGGAAGTGTGGATTGTCGCGAGGTGATAGCCGGCCAATTCGGCGTGGCGGCGCGCGCTTTCGAGGCACGGGATGAGGCCGGGCGGAGGCACGGCTAATGAAGGCGTCCAGAAAGCGATAACCGGTGGCGCGTCGGGCGCGAGTCCTCGGCGCCGGGTTCGCATGAGCGCGCGGAGGTGCGGATGGGGGCGATAACCGAGTTGGCGAGCGATTTTCTGGATACGGAGTTTTGTTTCTTCGGCGACCAGCGGGCTGTTGTTCAGGCAGAGAGAAATGGTTGATCGGTGGAGGCCCGCTTTCTTGGCAACGTCTGTTAGCGACACGCGTTTTCCGGATTTCGGTGGCGATGGAGTCGGATTGTTCGCGCGTTCGGGAGACGGCGTGGAGGTGGAAGTTTCGCTTTGCGGGCGAACGGTTTGGCCCGGGTGCCATTGGCCGGTTACGAGAAGGACGCGGGGCAAGGCTTGGAGGCCGGGGAGATTGTCCCGGAGGAGGGAAACTAAAAGCGTGACCGCCCGTTCGCCTTGCATGGCCCAGTTTTGGCTGATTCCGGATTGGGGGCCTTCGAGCGGAGCGTTCAGCGCGACAAGTCCGAGATCGCGGGGAATGGTGTAACCCGCTTCCGTCAGCCAAGGGGTGAAGTCTTCTTTACCGCCGATGATCGCGTCGGGCCGTTCTCTCTCTAGCCAATGGAGGAAAATCTCGGGAGTCCATTGCGATGTCAGCAGTGGTTTGGGCGGATCGGGAATTTGGAATTGGCGTTGTTTCAGGAGATAAGCGGCGAGCCAGCGATGTTCGATTTTTTGGCTGACCGCTTCTTTTAAGGCTAACCCGACGCGCCGGTAGCCGAGGCGATGGCATTCATCCATCGCGGTCAGCATCGCCTGGAAGTGGTGGTTGCGGATCCGGTGGACTCCAGCCTCCATGAGACTCGGACCCAAGGCTACGACGGAAAGCTGGTTCCAATCCCACAATAAAGTTTCCACGGGTTGTTTCATTGGCCCGACTATCGCGCCCCGGATTCCGCGCGCGTAGAGGATGTCTCCGAGTCGGCGAGTGTCCGCAACGGTGGAGGTGAACTCCTCCAGCCGAAATCCGCTAGCCTGGGCTTGTTGTCGTGCGCGGTCCAGACAAAGGCGCAGTTCGGGGAGCCAATCCGTCCAGACCGTATCAGGTTCCTGAATGTGAACAAATGCGAGGGGCGGGGTTCCGGATCCAGTTTGTCCGCGCCGCCGGGCGTGCATCAGGGTGCGGACGAATGGATGCGGGCGGTAGCCGAGTTCGCGCGCAATGGCGAGGACGCGCGTTTTAGTTGTATCGGGAATACTGGGGCTGTTTCGGAGGCAAAGGGAAACGGTGGAGCGATGCACGCCTGCTCTTTCGGCTATGTTTTGGAGGGTAATTGGCTTGGGCACAGGCGAATCCTGTCGGGAAGGATTTTCGAAAACAAGAGCATATTTCAACAATGCGCGTAAAGGCGGTGTTGTCGGTTGCGGGTTGATTCACGATTTTATCCGCGATGAAAAACAAAACCTTACTTGGTTTCACCATTGCCTCTCTTGCATTCGGGCTATCGTCGCTCTCCGCGGCTGTATTGATCGATGAGAATTTCGACGGTTATTCGGATGGCGCGCTTGCTGGACAAGGGCCTTGGACCCGGGCTCCGAACACGGCTACGAGCACTGACAATCTCCAGGTTTTGGACGGGGCGGCTTATTTTGATTGGACGGGGCGGAGCGCCGCAGAATTTCAAGGCGTTCGGTATGATTGGGGAGGCGACTCGCTTGTTACCGGTTCGGTTTTCGCTGTCTTTGATCTTAACGTGAGTCAGGCACCGGTGGATTCGACGGATCTTCGTCCTGGATTTTTTGCGTTTGTCTCCAGCAACGGTGCGCAGGAGCGGGGGCAAGTAGGATTGATGCCGGGCAGCGCGCCGGATACGTTCCGGATCGGCGTCTCGTCGAGTTCCCAAGTCCAGAGTGCGTTTACTTTCGGCTCCCAAGACCTGAACCTGAACGAAACGTATCAGGTGATGGTGGAATACCAGATCAACCCCGGAAGTAACACCACGGCTCAAGTTTGGCTCAACACGACAAATCCTTTGGATGCGCCAGTTGCCGTAGGGAGTGCCGCCTCGTCCGCCGCCAATATCCGGCGCGTGAACTTGCGCATGAACACGACGGGCGGCGCTGAAGGCATCAGTGATCTCGGAATCTTCACCCTCGACAATTTGCAGGTGGCAACGTCTCCGATTCCTGAACCGTCGCATTACGCGCTTCTGTTCGGAGCCGCGGCTCTCGGATTTTTGGGGTATCGTCGCCGGCGGTCGTAACCGCGATTTGATTCGAGTTTAGTCAGACGGTCGATTCCACAGCTGGGTCGGCCGTTTCTGTATTCACAGGACGGCTTGCGCGGGACCTTTTGGGTGGTTGAGGCGGTACGCGTGGGCGAGGCCCTGGACGGTGATGGCGGGGACGGGGAAGTTGAAAATGCGGTTAGGCGGGGGCGGGCTTCGAGTTCGAAGCCGAGAGCGCGAAGTTTTTTCCATGTGGGACCAGATGGCGACGCGGCTGATTTGGAGACGCTTGGCGAGCGCGGTGCCGGAGACGAAATCGTCTTGGGTGGCGAGGAGTTCGCGAAGGATGATGAGTTCGGGGGCATTTTAAATTTTGGATTTGGCTTGGGCTTTGGGAAGGCTGAAGGCCTCACTTTTACCTTGGGCACTGGGGTTTGCATGCTGGAAGCATACGCTACTTTGGCTGGACGGGGAGGAGGGGGCGGTGTTGGATTTGGGGGATGAATGAGATTGGGGCGGCGATTGAGGGGAGTGAGCGTTTGTGGAGGCTTTTGTGGCGGGGGAAGTTTGGGCTGGAGGTGGAGCGGTTGCGGGTGGATGGGGAGGGGCGGCTGGCGTTGACGCCGCATCCGGCGGGGTTGGGGAACAAGGCGGAGCACCCGTTTATCACGACGGATTTTTCGGAGAGTCAGTTGGAGATGATTTCGCCGCCGATGGATTCGGTGGAGGAGGCGTACGGGTTTATCAAGACGTTGCACAATGTGGTGCGGAACGAGTTGGCACCGGGGGAGTTGCTTTGGCCGCAGAGTATGCCGCCGGTGTTGCCGGAGGAGGAGCGGATTCCGTTGGCGCGGTTCGATGGGGATGCGCGGGGGCGGACGGAGTACCGGGAGTATTTGTCGAAGGTGTACGGGCGGGCGCGGCAGACGATTTCGGGGGCGCATTTCAATTTTTCATTTGTGCCGGAGTTTTTCCCGGCGCTGGCGGAGGAGTTGGGCGGGACGGCGGAGGAGTGGCGGGAGCGGGTGTATTTGCGGGTGGTGAGGAATTTGATGCGGGGGCGGTGGTGGCTGGTCGGGTTGCTGGGGCGGAGTCCGATCGCGCACGAGAGTTTGCGGCTGAAATCGCTGGATACGGACGAGTTGCTGGCGGTTTGTTGCGAGTTTGGGGCGTCGATTCGGTGCAGCAAGATCGGGTACCGGAACCGGGAGCCGTTGTGGGCGGATTATTCGGGGATCGGGGCTTACGCGGCGGATTTGGGACGTCATGTGGCGGAGGGGAAGTTGCTGAATCCGAACGAGCTGTATTTGCCGGTGCGGTTGAAGATGGGGGCGGACGGGGAGACGGTTTCGCATATCGAGATCCGGACGCTGGATTTGGATCCGTTTGATCCGGCGGGGGTGGATCCGCGGGCGGTGCGGTTGGCGCATTTGTTTGTGTTGTATGCGTTGCTGGAGGATGAGGCGGGGGGATTTGGGCGGGAGGAGCAGGTGCGGGCGGACGCGATGCAGAACGAGGTGGCTTGTTGGGGATTCGCGGAGGAGGGGCGGTGCGGGGAGTTGACGGCGCCGTCGTTTCCGTTTCGGGAGGAGACGCTGGCGATTTTCGACGGGTTGCGGGGGAAATTACGGTTGGAGGAGGCGGGGGCGCCGGCGGGGTATTGGGAGGCTTGGCGGGAGTTTCGGGGATACGCGGAGGATTGGGAAACGCATCCGGCGAACCGGATCAAGCGGGAGGTGGAGGCGGCGGGGTTTATCGGGTTTCATTTGGGACGGGCGCGGGAGCAGGCGGAGGAGTTGGCGCGGGAGGATTTCCGGTTTTTCGCGTATCCGGATTTGGAGTTGTCGACGCAGTTGTTGTTGAAGGCGGCGGTGCGGCGGGGGGTGCAGTTCGAGTTGCTGGACCGGCGGGAGAATTTTGTGCGGCTTTCGAAGGGGGCGAAGCAGGAGTATGTGGTGCAGGCGACGAAGACTTCGCTGGATCGGTATAGCCAGATTTTGGCGATGGAGAACAAGAAGGTGACGAAGACGATTTTGCGGGAGCATGGGATCGCGGTGCCGGGCGGGGCGGATTTCGGCAGCGTGGAGGAGGCGAAGTGGGCGTGGGAGGATTTTCGGGGGCGGGCGGTGGTGGTGAAGCCGGTGAGCACGAATTTCGGGTTGGGGGTGACGATGTTGGCGGAGAACGGGGACCGGGCGGTTTTTGAGCGGGCGGTGGAACTGGCGTTCGCGGAGGACGACCAGATTTTGGTGGAGGAATATGTGCCGGGGAAGGAATACCGGTTTTTTCTGGTGGAGAATCAGGTGATGGCGATTTTGCATCGGGTGCCGGCGAATGTGGTGGGCGACGGGCGGTCGACGATCCGGGAGTTGGTGGAGCGGAAGAACGCGGATCCGTTGCGGGGGAAGGGGTATGTGACGCCGCTGGAACGGATCGCGCTGGGGGAACCGGAGGCGATGCATTTGCGGGGGCGGGGGCTGGATTTCGGGTCGGTGCCGGGGGAAGGGGAGCGGGTGTTTTTGCGGGAGAATTCGAATATCAGCACGGGGGGCGACAGTATTGATTTTACGGATCGGGCGCATGGGAGTTATGGGGAAATTGCGTCGGCGGCGTCGCGGGCGTTGGGGGTGAAGATTACGGGACTGGATATGATTGTGCGGGATATCGCGGTGCCGGCGGAGGAGGGGAATCATGCGGTGATCGAGATGAATTTCAATCCGGCGATTCATATACATTGTCATCCGTTCGAGGGGGAGAACCGGAAGTTGGATGAGTGTGTGTTGTCGGCTTTGGGGTTCTTTTGATGGGCGGCGGCGTGTGGCTAGAAGCGCGAGCTGTGATCATGTGCGCGAGGGGATCGTTTGCATGTGGAACTCCATTATAGGCGAAATAACGGATGTTGAAGATTCGGATGAAAAAGCTTGAGGGGAAATTGGTGGTTCCGCATCTTTGAGGTTTTGATGAATACGCGTTTGATCAATATCGTTCGTTGGCTAGCGGTCCTTCCCGGACCGGCTCGGAGCGATATTGTGTCGCCGCCTTCATCGCGATAGACACTCGATAATCAATTTGCTCTAAAGCCCGCCGGGATTTTTCTCCGGCGGGCTTTTTCGTTTTTATGAACTCGCCCCCGACAGTTTCACAAACAGCTATTCGCCGCAAAGTTACCGTTCGCCAGAGTAACCTGTGGACGTTTGGCATCGTCACGGCCGGCAGTGTCTTGTTTTGCTCCAAGGGTGTCGTGGCGAAGCTTTCTTACATGCACGGCCTCGACGCGATCTCGGTGCTCAATTTGCGGATGATGTTTTCGCTTCCGCTCTTTGTGACCATCGCTTTGGCGACGTGCCGCGGTATTCCGCGATTGGCGGGGAAGGATTGGGCGCGGTTGGCCGCGTTGGGGTTCCTTGGCTATTATCTTTCGTCGCTGGTCAATTTCACCGGTCTTCAATTCATCAGCGTCGGATTGGAGCGGGTCATTCTTTTCACGTATCCGGCGCTTGTCCTGGCGCTCACGGCGATCGTTCTTCGCAAGCGGGTGGCTCCGCTGGCGTGGGTTGCGGCGGCGATCGCATGGGCGGGGATTTTTTGCGCATTTGCCGGGGAGGTGAGTCTTCCTCGCGCGGGCGGCAATCTTCTGCTGGGCGCGTCGTTGGTTTTTGCCAGCGCGCTGATCTACGCGATCTTCATCCTGATCAGCGGCGATACGATAAAGCGGGTGGGGGCGCGATTATTTGGTGCGCTGGCCGTCGGCTTTTCCTGTGTTTTCATGATGCTGCATTTTGCGGTGGTGAAGTCTCCGGCGGAGATTTTGAGCTACCCGCCTCCCGTTTACGCGCACGGCCTGATCCTGGCGGTTTTTGGCACGGTGGCACCGGCGCTTCTGATGAGCGTGGGGTTGAAACGGGCGGGGCCGCAAAAATTCGCCGTAATGGGGGCGCTTGGTCCGGTGACGACGCTTTTTCTGGCTTGGGTTGTCCTCGGAGAACAGCCGAATTTTCTTCAGATTCTCGGCTTGGCGCTGGCTCTGAGTGGCGGCCTCGCGATTACGTTTTTGAAGAATGGAGATGGATAAGCGGTCGGCTTTTTGACCGCACTGTGGAATCGCTAAAGCGCGTGCTTGCGAGGTCGCGGCGACCAGATCCGGATTCGCGGCTGGCGGGGCGTGTTGGTGCATTCCGGGGTGGCAGCGGAGGGAGGGAGTTGGTAGAATGGCGGGGTGAACGCTTACTTTCGGATTTGGTTGGTTTTGGGGTTTTTTGTGGGGATTTGGGCGGCGGGTTTTGCCGGGGCGGTGCCGGTGGAGGTGGATTTGGGGGAGTCGCATCGGTTGGAGGTGCGGGTTTCTTCGCGGACGGTGGAGATGGGGTTTGCGAATTGGGTGGCGGAATTGCCGGCGGAGAGGCGGGGGATGGAGGCGGTGGCGGGGGCGGATGGGGTTCCGAATATTTGGAAATTCGCGCTGGAGGCGCCGGGGCCGTTGGCGGAGATTCCGGGAGCGCGGGTGAGGCCGCATTGGGTGCGGGTGCGGGCGGAGGAGGAGGGCGGATTTTATTATGGGCTGGAGTTCACGCGGAAACGGGAGCCGCGGTGGAGCGGGATTTCGTATTCGTTGAAGCGGAGAATGGACGGCGGGGATTGGGAGGTTTTGCCGGAGCCGGTGGCGGTGGGGCGGGCGGATGCGGGGAATGGGCTGGAGCGGGTGGTTTTGAGCGACGGGGTGGCGCGGAGGGCGGAGGAGCGGCCGGAGTTTCGGTTGTTGGTGGAGCTGGAGGCGCGGCGGACGTTTTTTGTTCATTACATGAGCGATCTGAATCCGGGGTGGAAGGCGATGGCGTATCTGACGACGCCGGAGCCGGCGTATTTGCGGTTGTTTCACGACCGGAAGGATCGGATGGAGCCGGGGGAGGATGGGTATTTTCGGAGCACGGGCGGGGTGAACCGGGATTTGCCGTTGGTGCCGCCGGGGTTCAGTTTCGATTGGGGGAAGGAGAGCGCGGCGCTGGAGATTCGGCGTGCGCGGCGGGCGGGGGTGGATGGTTTCGCGGTGAATTGTTTGTCGGGGAAAACGGATTTTGTGGAGCATTTGTTCGAGGCGGCGGCGGAGATTTACCGGAAGGAGGGGGGCGAGCCGTTTCAGGTGGGGCTTTCGGTCGATATCAATGTTTTGCCGCATGAGGATGGGAAGTTGCTGGTGGCGGTGGCGGATTTGATCGGGACGTGGTTGAAGATGGGAGAGGGGCGGAAGCGGTCGCCGCATTTGGCGCGGCGGGGCGGTTTGCCGATGGTGATGGGGTATCAGTCGAACTGGATCTGGATCGATTATTTGCACCGGTTGTTGGAGGTGTGGGAGTGGGAGCGGGGTTTGCGGGAGGAGAATTTGTGGCTGGCGGAGTTTGGGGAGCGGCCGGAGGGAGTGGAGTTGCCGGAGGCGGCGATTCTGGTGTACGAGGAGGCGAAGGGGGAGGGGTTGCCGATGCAGGAGGTGCGTCACCGGGCGGTGCGGGCGTGGGCGAATTCGGAGGATGGGTGGCGGCATATTCGTCCGGCTTACCGGTTGTTGGAGAGGATGGTGGGGGAGGAGATTTTCTGGCAGTTCGACGCGATCGAGATGGATGCGATGGCGAAGGATTTGGAGGGGGCGATGCGGGTGGTGGCGCGGGAATTTCCGGCGGTGAACATGTTTTTGTCGAAGGGGAAGGCGACGGGGATCGTGCGGCGGGTCGTGCATGAGGAGGGGGCGGAATGGGGCGAGCCGATTTATACGCAGTATGTGGCTTACGGGCAGAACGAGCGGGATGGGTATTTTTTGGGGAATTTCCGGGATACGGTGGCGACGGAGCGGATGCGGGAGGGTTGGTATCGGGCGATCGGGCTGAATCTGGAGACGGGGGAAGCGGTGGGCGGAGGGACGTCTTCGCTTTTGCAATACACGACGTGGAACGATTTCAACGAGCATTCGCATATCGCGCCGAGTTTGGGGTTGCGGTATTCGTTGACGGAATTGACGGGGCGGCTGGCGGACGTTTGGAAGACGGGGGGCGAGGCGGAGGAGTCGGGGGAGGAGGTTTTTGTGTTTTACCGGAAGTATCCGGAGTGGGCGGTGGAGCGGACGTTTCCGTTTCCGCACAAGGGGGATTACAAGGAGGCGGCGTTTGAGGCGGTGACGATTTTGCGGGAGCCGGCGGTGGTGGAGTTGTGGGGGGAACGGCGTGGGGAACGGTTTTTGCGGGCGGAGCCGGTGCGGGTGGAGGCGGGGTTTCGGGTGACGCGGTTTGCGGGGGAGGCGGAGGATTTATGGGCGGAGGGAAAGGTCGGGATTCGGGTGCGGACGGAGTCGGGGCGGGAATTGGAGGCGGCGGGTTGGGAGGAGATCACGCACCGGCCGTTTCGTCAGGATGTGACGTTGGTGGGGGCTTCTTCGCGGTGCGATGTGTTGTGGGCGGAGGATGCGCCGAAGCGGGGGATGCGGGATTTTCGTTTCGCGGAATACGGGGACGAGGATGGGGATGGTTCGCCGAATTGGTATGAGATGCTGTATTCGGGGCGCGGGTGGCTGAAGAAGTAAGAAGGATGAATTATGAATTAA
>CAZJCL010000035.1:11624-15390 GCA_964544025.1 uncultured Opitutales bacterium
TTATTGGGGGAAGCCGGTGGGGTGGGTGCGGTGCCAGTGCCAGGCGGTTTCGAGGATGGATTCGATGGTGGGGTATTGGATGCGCCAGTTGAGTTCGGTTTGGGCTTTGCGGGAGTCGGCGTAGAGGGAGGGAGGGTCGCCGGGGCGGCGGGGTTCTTCGACGGTGGCGATTTTTTGGCCGGTGATTTTTTCGGCGGCGTCGATGACTTCGCGGACGGAGGTGGGGGTGCCGGTGCCGAGGTTGTAGAAGAGGGTTTGGCCGGGTTGTTCGAGTTTTTCGAATACGGCGATGTGGGCGCGGCTGAGGTCGTCGACGTGGACGTAGTCGCGGAGGCAGGTGCCGTCGGGGGTCGGGTAATCGGTGCCGAAGATTTTGATGTTTTCGCGTTTGCCGAGGGCGACGTCGAGGACGAGGGGAATGAGGTGGGTTTCGGGGGAATGGTCTTCGCCGATCTGGCCGTCGGCGGCGGCTCCGGCGGCGTTGAAATAGCGGAAGGAGGCGGAGCTGAGGCCGTGGGCGGTGGCGAGGGCTTTTAGGGCGTTCTCGATATCGAGCTTGGTTTGGCCGTAGGGGTTGATTGGATATTGGGGGAGATCTTCGGTGATGGGGAGACGTTCGGGAACGCCGTAGGTGGCGCACGTTGAGGAGAAGACGAATTTTTTGACGTCGTGTTTGAGCATCGCGCGGAGGAGCGAGAGGGTGGCGACGACGTTGTTGAAGTAGTATTTGAGGGGATCGCTGACGGATTCGCCGACGTAAGCGAAGGCGGCGAAGTGCATGACGGCGTGGATGCTTTCCTTGCGGAGGATTTCGCCGACGGCTTCCTCGTCGCCGAGGTTTGCCTGGTAAAACGGGATTTCCGGTGCGACGGCGGCGCGGTGTCCGAAGACGAGGTTGTCGAGGACGACGGGACGGTGGCCGGCAGCTTGAAGCTGTCGCACGCAATGACTTCCGATATAACCCGCTCCGCCGACTACCAGTACGTTCATGGCGAGAAATGATGATGAAGGCGGCTGGTGCTGGCGAATCTTTTCCGGCGGGGAAACATTGAAGGGAGTCATCATTGGCTTGTCAGGTTTCCTGGAATGAAAGATTTCTCGTGGATGCGCAGCCCCGATAACTGGACGTATTTTCTTTCTGGAGCCGTTGCCCTGTTGGTTTTCTTTGTGATACCGGTGCCGCAAGGTTTGGCGGAGAGGGAGCGATACGCGACGGACCGGGTGTTGTTCCGGTTGAAGGATGATGTGGGAGAGGCTTTTCCCGACGGTTCTTCTCCGATGGGCGGGGGCGATTTGGTGGAGCGGTTGGGGATGCCGGATGGGGTGAGAATCATTTCGGGCGGAGGTGATCGGGGAGGCGGGGGGATTTCGGCGATGGGAGTGGAGGAGAACGCGTTTGCCGCGCCGTATCATGTTTTGTGGCTCAATGGGTTGATGACGGTGGAGGATTGTCTGGTGCGGCTCGGGGGGCATCCGTTGATTGAATACGTTGAGGTGGACGGGATCGGCGAAGGCGGAAACATCCCGCCGAACGATCCGTCGTATGCGCAACAGTGGCATCATGCGAAGATTCAGAGTCCGGAGGTTTGGCGGACGACGCGGGGTTCGGAGGAAGTTGTGGTGGCGGTGCTCGATACCGGGGTAAACGGCAGTTTGGCGGAGTTTCAGGGGAGGATGGTTCCGGGCTACAATTTCGTGAGCGATTCGCCGCTGGCGAATGACGATCATGGACATGGAACGGCGGTTGCCGGAGTGATCGCGGCCAACGCCAACAACGGGCACCTTGTCACCGGGGTGGACTGGAATTGCCGGATCATGCCGGTCAAGGTTCTTGATCGAAACAATACCGGTTATTACTCCTGGTGGGCGGACGCCATTTATTTCGCGGTGGCGAACGGGGCGCGGGTGATCAATCTTTCCGCGGGGGGCGATACCGATAACAACACTTTGAAGAACGCGGTTCGTCATGCCGTTCGGGAAGGAGTTGTGTTTGTGAGCATTACCCACAATGACGGAACCGGCGTCGTCCGTTTTCCGGGCCGGATGCCGGAAAGCATCACGGTGGGAGCGACGGAGCGGGACGACCGGTGGGCGTCGTTCAGCAACTGGGGGACGGGAATCGACTTGGTGGCTCCGGGGCGCGACATTTATACCGTCAGCCGGACCGGGACGCTCACCTGGTGGTGGGGGACGTCGTTTGCCGCTCCACAGGTGTCGGCGGTCGCGGCGTTGTTGCTATCGGTTCGTCCCGATCTCGATCAGGAAGGAGTGCGGCTTTTGCTTCGGGCCGGGGCCGACGATCAGGTGGGGGATTGGCGCGATGTTCCGGGCTTCGACTTTTACCACGGGGCGGGGCGGCTCAATGCGTTTCATTCGCTGACGCTTGCGACCGTCGCGATCTCGGAAGTGGAGCGACTGCCCGACGAAGCGGTGCGGCTGCGCTGGCCGGCTCCGGCGAACGCGGCGTTGAAGCGGCCTTTTGCGGTTGAATATTCGGAGGATTTGCGAGGCTGGCGCCCGGTGGGAACCGGACCGGTTTATTCCGGGACTGCCGGTTTGGGGGAGTGGATCGATGGTGGTGGAGCGGGGCGGGCGCATCCGGCATCCGTTTCGCGGAGGTTTTACCGGGTGATCGTTCGGGAGTGAGGTGGGAGAAACGGGAGATCGTAACGTCGGGGGATTTTCGATAGAATGAACGCGGTGGATACGACAGGAATGGAAGACGTTTTTTCGCAGTCGGAGGTATGAAGAGTTTGTTTACACTTAATCCGGGGCCGTGGCGGTGGGGGGTGGGGGTGCAGGCGGGGTTGGCGATGGGGTTGCCGGTGGCGCTGTTTACGGCGATGGGGGAACAGTCGATGGGGTTGATCGCGTCGCTGGGAGGATTTACCGCGCTTTATTGCGCGGCGTTGCCGACGAGTGAGCGGATGTGGATTTTGCCGCTGGTGGGACTTGGGATGGTGGGGGCGGCGGGCATGGGCGTGGCGGGGGCGGTGCATCCGTTGGCGATGGTTTTTTGCATGATCGCGGTGTCGGCGGTCGCTTGCACGTTGACGATCGGGGTGGGGTTGGGGCCGCCGGGGCCGATGATGTTTGTGCTGGTGGCGGGGGTGAGCGGTCATATCGCGACTTCGCTGGCCGGGAACGAGGGGGCGCTTTCGCCGGTGGCGATTCCGGGGTTGGTGGCGCTGGGGGCGGCTTTGGCTTATGCGGTGGCGATCGCGCCGATGGCGATTCCGGCGGTGCGGCGGCGGGAGGCGAGGGCGTTGCCGGTGCGGGAAGTGTTTCCGCGAGTGTTGTTCGACAGGATCACCGGGGGGATCGCGGTGCGGGTGGTTTGTGGGGTGGCGGCGGCCAGTTTGGTGAGTCTGGCGGTGGATTCGCATCATCCGCATTGGGTGGTTTTGCCGGTGGTGGCGATTTTGCAGGCGAGTCATGAGCGGCGGTTGACGACGGTGCGGGCGGTGCAGCGGATGCTGGGAACGATTGTGGGGGTGGGTGTTTTTTGGTTGCTGGCGCTGGTGGGGCCGGCGGGGTATTGGCTGGTGGCGACGATCGCGTTTTTGCAGTTCGCGATCGAGGTGGTGGTTGCGCGGAATTATGGGTTGGCGCTGATTTTCATTACGCCGGCGGCATTGACCATCGCGACGGCGGGGCGGAAGAGCGGGGCGGTTTTGGCGGTGTGGGACCGGGTGCTGGACACGCTGGTGGGGGTGGCGATCGCGATGGTGGTTTTTTGGGTGTGGGAATGGTTTCGGCGGCGGGA
>CAZJCL010000036.1:0-8313 GCA_964544025.1 uncultured Opitutales bacterium
GGCGCTGGAGAGTTTGCCGCTGTTTTTCGCGGAGAAGGAGCGGGCTTTGCGGGAGCTGGAGGCGGAAAGGCTGGCTTCGGCGCACGCGAAGCATCGGGCGGACAAGGAAGTGGCGGAGCGGGAGCAGGACCGGCTGGACGGGGAAATCGCGAAACTGGAGCAGGCGATCAACGAGAGTTCGGAGGGGAAACGGCTGGAGCAGATCGACGCGGAATTGAAGCGGTTGGAGCCGCAGATGTCGGATTTGCGGGAGCGGAGGAAGCGTTACGATTTGAATTTGCGGAATTGGCAGCCGGGGGCGACGCTGGAATCGGAGAGCGATTTTTCGGCTTTGCAGGAGGATATCGCGGCGGCGTTGCCGAAGTTGGCGGACGAGCAGAAGAAGCAGGAGACGCGGCGCGGGAAGTTTGAGCGGGAGCTGGCGGAGGCGCGTCAGGCGGAGGAGAAACTGCGGGAGGAGATCGCGTTTTTGGTGGATCGGAGCAGCAACATTCCGCGGGAAAACGCGCAGGCGCGGGCGTTTATCGCGAAGAATCTGGGGTTGCGGGAAGAGCAGTTGCCGTTTGTGGGGGAGCTGGTGCAGGTGCGGGAGGAGGAGGCGCGGTGGTCGGGCGCGATCGAGCGGCTGGCGCGGAATTTCGCGCTTTGTTTGCTGGTGCCGGAGAATCTGCGGGCGAAGGTGGACGCGTTTGTGCATGGGACGCGTCAGCGCGGGTTGGTGGTTTATCACGCGGTGACGGAGCGGGCGGGGGAGCCGAATCCGCGTTTGCGGGCGGAATCGGTGGCGCGGAAACTGGAGATCAAACCGGAGGCGACGGAATTTCGCGGGTGGCTGGAACGGGAGCTGAGTTTCCGCTTCGATCACGTTTGTCTGGAATCGGCGGGGGAAGATTTTCATTCGGCGGAATCGGCGCTGACGATTAACGGATTGATCAAGCAGCGCGGGTCGGAGCGGCGGAAGGACGATCGTCACGGAATCGATGACCGGTCGCGATTTGTGCTCGGTTGGGACAATCGGGCGAAGGTGGAGGCGTTGCAGGCGCAGTTGGAGGAGATGCAGGCGGGCGGGCGGAATCTGGTGCGCGAATACGAGATGTTGCGCGAGGAGGAAACGGCGACGCGGAAACGGATTCAGGCGGCGGAGAATTTGGGGAACGTGGCGACGCGCTGGGAGGAAATCGATTGGGAAACGGTGTCGCGGCAGATGGAGGAATTGCGGCGGGAAGCGAAGGAATTGGAGAACAGTTCCGACATGTTGCAGACGCTTCGCGAACAGAAGGCGGAGGCGGTGAAAAGCCGGACGGCGGCGAAAAACCGGCGGGACGCGGCGCAGGGAGAAATGGGGCGCGTGGAGGAACGTCAGTCGCAGAACGGGACGGTTTTGGAGCAATGCCGGGCGATCGTGGCGGGTGCGGAGGCGGCGCGGGAACGGGGAGAATTCGATCCGCGGACGCCGTTTCCGGTGTTGGAATCGCGGCTGGCGTTTCCGGTGACGGAATTGCACAAACTGGATGAGGGGCGGCAGCAATTGCGCCGGGATCTGGAGGCGGAGCGGGCGAGTTTGCACCGGCAGATTTCGGGGTTGTCGGAGCGGATCAAGCTGGCGATGCAGAAGTTTATCAACGCGCCGGAGAATATTTCGGTGCGGGATCAGCTGGTGTCGGAGGAGATGGACCGGCCGGGATACAGCGCGGCGGTTTTTGTGCCGTTCAGCCGGTTGCGGGCGCGGATTTTGGAGGAGGATTTGCCGAAGAACCAGGTTCGGTTCGAGCAGTTGTTGCACAATAACGTGGTGGAGGAAGTGGCGAATTTCGACGCGTTGCTCGACCAGCACGCGCAGCAGATTCAGCGGCGGGTGAAGGAGTTGAATCAGCAGTTGCGGGAAATCGCGTATGACCGGACGCTGGATACGTATATCGAACTGGCGCCGACGCGGTCGAACGACGAGAACCAGAAGAAGTTCCGGAGTTTGCGGGAATACGCGTTGCAGGGATCGCTGGAAACGGAGACGGACACGGAGGAGTTGAAGGAGCGGTATTTGCGGATCGAGCACTTTTTGCGGGAGCTGGAAAAGGACGAGGTTTGGACGCAGCGGGTGATCGATGTGCGGAACTGGTTCGAATTCCGGGCGGACGAATTTTTCCGGGAAGACGGGCGGTTGCGGCAGAGTTATTCGGGATCGTCGGGGAAATCGGGCGGGGAAAAGAACCGGTTGGCGTCGACGATTTTGGCGACGGCGATCGCGTATCAATATGGCATTTCGGTGGATAACCGGCAGGAGGATACGTTCCGTCTGGTGGTGGTGGACGAGATGTTCAGCAAGACGGACGACGAGTTTTCGACGTATTTGCTGGAGCTGTTCAAGGAGTTTCATTTGCAGCTGATCATTATCCAGCCTCTGGATTCGAAGATTCATTTGGTGCAGAAATACGTGGAGCGGTATCACATCGTGACGCGGCGCGGGGATATTTCGTCGATCCGGAACATGTCGGTGACCGAATACGAGGCGGCGCGGCGGCAGGTGGAGGAGGAAGCGACGGTGTGATTTCGGCGGCGGAGCTGCGGCGGAAGGCGGAAAACCAATACCGGCCGGCGGTGAAGGCGCTGATTCGGGGGGAGAATCCGTTTCCGCTGGGGATCCGGTATGAACGGTTGCGGCTGACGGGGGAGCGGCGGGAGTTGGTGGAGGCGATCGGGGCGATCCGGTCGCAGAGCCGGGAGGTTTTGGGGTGCGGGTATTCGGTGGAATGGCGGACGGTGGAGACGGTTCGTTACGGGAAGAACGAGGTGCCGGGGGATATCGGATTCGCGACGGCGGAGGATTTGTTCGGGTATTTGGGGAAAACGGCGGAGGCGGAGAGGATTTTGGGGAACGCGCGGCGGTTGATTGGGGAATGGCCGGGGGCGGCGGATTGGTGCGCGCGGAACGCGTTCGGGTATTTGGGGAATTCGGCGGAATTTTTCGAGTTTGTGGCGCGGACGGTCCGGTTTTTTCAGGAGAATCCGTTTCCGGAGCGGTTCGCGCGGGAGTTGCCGGTGGAGATTCCGACGAAGTTTATCGAGGAGAACAGCGGGTTGCTCGGGTCGTTGATCGCGGCGGTGGCGCCGGAATCGTTGCGGGCGGAGGGGGAGACGCTGGAGGAGCGGTTGGGGTTGAAGACGGCGCGGAGTTTTGTGGAGGTGCGGTTGCTGGATCCGGAGGCGGCGCCGGAGCTGGTGTTTCGGCATTTCACGGCGGATCCGGAAGAGTTGCGCGAGGAGCGGGTGGCGGGATTTTCGGCGGTGGTCGTGGTGGAGAACCGGGTGCCGTTTCTGACGTTGCCGGAGATTCCGGGGGCGCTGGCGATCTGGGGCGGGGGATTCGCGTTGCACCGGTTGGGGCGGTTGCCGTGGCTGGGAAAGAAGCGGCTGTTTTACTGGGGGGATCTGGATGTGGAAGGGTTGGAGATTTTGGCGGGATTGCGCGGAATTTTCGGGCATGTGGAGCCGGTTTTGATGGATCGGGGGACGGTGGAGCGGTGGCGGGATTTTCTGGTTGCGGGGACGGGGAAAAAGGCGGTTTCGGCGGAGCGGCGGGGGCAATTGACGCCGGAGGAGCTGGAGCTGGCGGATTGGCTGGCGGCGGGGAATCGGCGGCTGGAGCAGGAGAAGATTCCGCAGAAGGAAGCGGTGGGGGAGTTGCGGGAGCGGATGGGGGCGGGGTGAGTTTTTTTGGGGGGTGAGTCGGGTGGTGGTCTACGGCGCGAGTTTTAGCGTGTCTTGAGGGGACGGAATTGCTGGCACCCCTGCCGGGGTGCGATGATTTTTTGGAGGGAATCCGGTGGTGTCGCTTCGCTCAACCACGCGGCTATAAGCTTTGATCCCTGCCGGGATCGGGGAGGCGAAGAAATCAATTCGTGGTCGCCGAATGGCCGGGAATGGCGAATGGCCGGGAATGGGCCAATCGAATCGGCAATCGAATCGACGAATGCCAAAATTTTGCCGTGGCCCGAGCCCGGCGAATATGAACATTCGGAGGTTCTATCCCTTCGGCGGAGAAGAAAAACAACTTGTAAGGGCCGATATCTTCTATGGCCGGCATCGGGGAGTGGGGGAATGCCTGATGGGAGGATTCGGGAGCGGCCTGATTTCGCGTTTTTTGAATTCGGCGTATTAATGGCGGGCTGACTGGAATGGGCTCGAGTCGCCCGTACCGGTTTCAGCTTGGAAGCAGTTTGTATGGGCGCTTGTTTTCGTTTTGAGTTACCGGTTTTGCGGATCGATTTTGATCGGGATCGGGTTCTTTGCGAAGTCGCGATGAGAGGGAACGCGGGGCATGCCGCGGGGGCGGAGATCGCGGATTGGGGAGAATGGGCGGGCGTATGAGCGATCTGGAGAGAAGAGTGGTCGAGTCGAGCGTCCGCACGAAAATGGGGGCCGGCGGAAGCGCGGAAATTCCGGTTTGGCGGGAGGCGCGGGGGGCGGAGGAAAGGGCGGTTTTCGACGCGGGGAAGTTGAAAGGGGAGATGTGGTTTCGGGTGATGTCGGCTTTGACGGCGACTGTTCGGATTGAGGAGCTTTACGAGGCGGTTTTCGATTCGGTGGAGATGGCGGTGGGGTGCCGGGAGGCGGCGGTTTTTGTGGCGGGAGACACGGGTGTAACGGGGGGACGGCGGGCGGTTGCTTGGCGTGGGTTGGACGCGGGTTTTCCGGATGCGCTCGTTACTAATCGGAGAAATTGGGGGGAGGGGCGTTTTCCGGGATTGGTTGAGATCGGGGCGGAGTCGCGCGGCGAGAATGGCGGTGGCAAGGCGGATCTGGAGCGGCGTTGGGCGAGCGTGATTCCGCTGGTGTATCGCGGCGTGGAGGAGGGGGAATTGGTTTTGTATTTTTCATCGCGGCGGAATTTCGAGGTGGAGGAAGTCCGGATGGTGGAGATGGTGGCGATGCATCTTGCGTTCGGTTTGGACCGGTTGCGGACGGAGGAGCGGGTGCGGGAGTTGAACGAGGAGCTTCAGCGGAAGGAGGAGGAGTTCGAGACGTTGCTCGATACGGTGCCGGTCGGGATCGGTTTTACGGACGATCCGAATGCGGCGACGATTTGGGGGAATCGGACTTTCGCGGCTTTGTTGGGTTGCGAGGGATTGCGAAACGTGTCGAAGAGCGATCGGTCGCTCCGTTTGCCGTTCCGGATTTTCAAGGATGGGGTGGAAGCCGCGCCGGAAGATTTGCCGATGCAGCGCGCTTGCCGGGAGAAGTGCGATATTTTCGACGAGGAATTGACGATCGTGCGGGGGGACGGGAGCGAGGTGGTGGAGTTGTGCCGGGCGAAGCCGTTGTTGGACGCACAGGGGAATGTGCGCGGGTGCATCAGCATTTTTCTCGATATCACGAATCAGAAACGGGTGCTGGAGGCGTTGCGGCAGAGCGAATCGCGGTTTCGGCTGCTGGCGGAGAGTTTGCCGCACGCGGTTTGGACGGCGAAGGCGGATGGGGAGATCGAGTATTACAACGGGCGGTGGTCGCGGTCGCCGAAGACGGGCGCGGAGGCGGGCCGGTGGGATTGGTTGGAGTCGGTTCACCCGGATGACGCGGCGCTTTGCCGGGAATTGTGGCGGAAATGCGTGGAGTCGGGGGAGCCTTTCGAGGCGGAGTTCCGGTTGCGGGATGGGGACAGGGACCGGTGGCATCTTGGGCGGGCGATTCCGCTGCGCGACGAATCGGGCGAAATCGCGCGGTGGATTGGGAGTTGCACGGATATCGACGAGCAGAAGCGGTCGGAGGAGTATTTGGAAAAAGCGGTTTTGGAACGGACGCGGGAACTTCGGGAAACGAACATCCAGTTGGAGGAGTTCGTTTATTCGATCGCGCACGATTTGCGGGCGCCGCTTCGTTCGATGCAGGCGTTTTCGAGCATGCTTTTGGCGGAGCATGGTGGCGCGCTGACCGAGGAAGGAAGGAATTTCGCGCGGCGGATCGTGACGGCGGCGGAGAATATGGACGCGCTGGTGCTCGATTTGCTGGCGTATGGGAGAATGGCGCGGCGGGAGATGGTTTTGGGGCCGGTCGATGTGCGGGAGGTTTGGGTGGTGGCGCAGGCGCAGCACGAGCGGAATATCCAAGAAACCGGGGCTGTCGTGGAGACGGTTATGCCGTTGCCGAGGGTGGCGGGTCATGAGGCGACGGTGGGGCAGGTTTTGGCGAATCTTTTGGGGAACGCGCTGAAGTTTACCGCGCCGGGAGTGAAGCCGCGGGTGCGATTGCGGGCGGAGGCGGAAGCGGGGAGAGTTCGTTTGTGGGTCGAGGACAACGGGATCGGGATCGCGCCGGAATACCGGGAGCGGATTTTCCGGATTTTCGAGCGACTGGATCCGCGTCAATACGGCGGAACCGGAATCGGGCTGTCGATCGTGCGGAAAGGGATCGAGCGGATGGGCGGGCGCGTGGGCGTGGATTCGGAGGTGGGGAAAGGGAGCCGGTTTTGGATTGAGCTGCCGGAAGCGTGAATTAAGGGCGCGCGGAATCGATCTGAGCGAGGCGGTTTTCCTGGAACGCCGGGTGGGCGGCGATGAGGTGGAGGGCTTCGGCGAGAAGGGTTTTTCCGGGTTCGCGGTGGTGCCAGGTGGAGGCTCCGGACGGATGGGGAAGGGGAATGAGATCAAGGCGTTGTCCGAAGATTTCGGTGGGAAATTGGCGTCCGATGACGGTGTCGAGGCGTTTGCAATCGGGGAGGAATTGTTCGATGGCGAGTTTTCCGACCGGGATGAGGAGGCGTGGTTGGAGGAGGCGGATTTCGCGTTCGAGCCAGTGGCGGCAGTTGGCGATTTCGTCGGGAAAAGGAACGCGGTCGCCGCCGGTCGGTTTTTTGCCGGGAAAACAGCGGCAAACGGCGGCCATGTAGATGGAGGAGCGGAATTCCTCCTCGTCGATTCCGCAGGCGGATTCGAACCAGCGGAAAAGGGTTTTGCCGGCGGTCCAGGCGAAAGGGCGGCCGAGTTTGGGTTCCTTGTCGCCGGGGGCTTGGCCGACGAGCATGACGCGGCTGTCGACGGGGCGTCCGACGACGACGGGTTTGTGCATGGCGGGGCAGCGGTCGCAGGCGCTGAGTTCGGCGACGTGGCGGGCGAGGAGGTTTTGTCGGTCGGACATGGAGAGGGAAAGGATGAAGCGTCCGGGCGGGGTGTCAAATTGGCGGGGCGGAGGCTTGCGTCGGTTTCGGGAGGATAACAGGCTGTTCGTTATGTTCTTGGGACGCTTTCTTAGGATTTCTGTTTTGGCGGGTTTGGGATGGAGCGCGGTTTGCGGCGCGGCGGTTTTCGGGGAGAGGCCGAATGTTGTTTTGGTGATGGCGGACGATCAGGGTTGGGGAGATATGGCATATAACGGGCATCCGGTTTTGCGGACGCCGAATTTCGACGCGATGGCGGCGGAGGGAATCCGGTTTGACCGGTTTTACGCGGCGGCTCCGGTTTGCACGCCGACGCGGGCGAGCGTTTTGACGGGGCGGACGCCGAATCGGACGGGTGCGCTTTCGTGGGGACATACGATGCGGCCGCAGGAGACAACGCTGGCGGAGCGGTTGCGGGAAGCGGGGTATCGGACGGGGCATTTTGGGAAATGGCATTTGGGGACGGTGCAGGCGGGGAGTCCGGTGAATCCGGGCGGGCAGGGATTCGACGAGTGGGTTTCGTCGCCGAATTTTTTCGATTTGGATCCGATTTTGAGCGATGAGGGAAAGGCGGTTTCGTTCGAGGGGGACAGTTCGGAAATCACGGTCGATTTGGCGCTGGAGTTTATTCGGGAAAGCGCGGAGAAGGAGCAGCCGTTTTTGGCGGTGGTTTGGTTTGGGTCGCCGCATTCGCCGTTCGAGGCGTTGGAGGAGGATCGGGCGCTTTACGCGGATCAGCCGGAGCGGAAGGCGAATTTTTACGGGGAAATCACGGCGATGGACCGGGCGTTCGGGAGGTTGCGGGAGGAGTTGCGGGAAATGGGGCTGCGGGAGAATACGATTTTGTGGTATTGCAGCGATAACGGGGCGTTGAAGAACGTGGGCTCGGCGGGCGGATTCCGGGGATTGAAGAACGAGGTTTACGAAGGCGGTTTGCTGGTGCCGGCGATTCTGGAATGGCCGGCGCGGCTGGAGGCGCCGCGGACGGTTGCGGCGCGGGCGATCACGTCGGATATTTTTCCGACGGTTTTGGAAGCGGCGGGCGTGGAGACGGGGGAGGAGCGGCCGATGGACGGGGAGAGTTTGTTGCCGTTGTTGGGCGGGAAGAGGGAAGAGCGGGAATCGCCGCTGGGATTTTGGCATTACCGGATCGGGGGAAAACGGGT